>SLIE01000541.1 GCA_007135795.1 Desulfobacterales bacterium | reverse complement strand
GGGGAATCGATTGACCGTCCTATGGTTATCGCCCTGGACGGGGACCTCGGTAGCGGGAAAACAACCCTTGTCAAAGGGATCGCATCAGGGCTCGAGGTACCGCCGGATTGTCCCGTCACCAGTCCGACATATACGCTCGTGAATGAATACGAGGGCCGGTTGCGCCTCTTCCACGTGGATCTTTACCGGCTTGGCGGATCCGGAGATATCCATGATCTCGGGATGGACGACATCCTTGCCGGCGACGGTATCGTAGCGATTGAATGGGCCGAACGCCTTGACAAAGACGACCTTGCGCCTGATATGGTTATAAATATTGAAACAACCAGCGATTTTGAACGGGTTTTTACGATATTTTTTTATGGACCCGAACCCGCGAATCTGATAGAGGGCATGAGAAACTTTTCATTACAATGATTATTCTAAGGATCAGCGAATGGCGCTTATTGTACAAAAATTCGGAGGGACTTCTGTAGGAGATCTGGACAAGATTCGCAATGTAGCTGAACGAATCGCCAGGACCTATGACCAGGGAAACGACATGGTCGTGGTATTATCGGCCATGAGCGGAGAGACGGATAAGCTGCTCGGCTTAGCCGGGAAAATCACTGGTTTTCCGGATAAGAGGGAAATTGATGTCCTGATCACCACAGGCGAACAAGTATCGATTTCCCTGATGGTCATCACTTTACAGTCAATGGGGTACAAGGCTTGTTCAATACTTGGCCACCAGGCAGGAATCCTTACCGACAGCAGCTTCACCCGTGCCCGCATACTGGACATCAAGGCGACGCGCATAAAGGAACTCCTGGCTGAAAAAACCATCGTGATCGTTGCGGGTTTTCAGGGGGCCGATAAAAAGGGGGATATCACCACCCTTGGACGCGGCGGCTCCGATACTTCCGCGGTTGCGGTTGCTGCTGCCCTGAAGGCCGATAAATGCGAAATTTTTACCGACGTTGACGGTATCTACACGGCTGATCCCAATATCTGTTCAAAAGCCAGCAAACTCGATCGCATTTCCTACGATGAAATGCTCGAAATGGCAAGTCTCGGAGCCAAGGTGCTCCAGATCCGGTCCGTGGAATTTGCCAAAAAATATAACGTGCCGGTTCACGTCAGATCATCTTTTAACGAAGAGGAAGGTACCATGGTAGTCTATGAAGATGCCAATATGGAAAAGGTCGTGGTTTCAGGCGTGACGCATAACAAGAACGAAGCGAGAATCACCTTGAGCAAAGTGCCCGACAGGCCAGGCATTGCAAAGCAGATACTCGAGCCCATTGCAAATGCCCGCATCGGCGTGGACATGATCATACAAAACACCCGGGCCGGGAATATGACGGACCTTACGTTTACCGTTCCCAAACCGGATTTTGAAGCAGCCCTTGAAATCGAGAGAAAAGTTGCCGAAAAAATAGGGGCTGAAGAAGTAATCGGCGACAGCAACATTGCAAAGGTGTCGGTGGTGGGGGTCGGGATGAGAAGCCATTCAGGGGTCGCATCAAAGATGTTTTCCACCCTGGCGGCTGAGAATATCAACATTCTCATGATATCGACTTCCGAGATCCGTATTTCATGTGTAATCGAGGAAAAATACACGGAACTGGCCGTGCGGGCCCTTCACACGGCATTCGGCCTCGATGCATCATAAGCAATGCAATAAAAACCATATCGGATGATGAAAAAATTTAAAAAAGATCAGGTGATATTCACGATCATCATTGCCGTGATCATTATCGCCTTTTTAATGCGACGGGTGCTTTAGGGCCTTTATAAAGCTTCGGGAATCCACCGGGCATGCCTCAAAGCACCTCCTCAATTTCAGACGCGACCATTTCCGCCGCGGTCTCAGGCTCTTCCGCGTCCCTGATCGGTCGTCCGATAACCAGGTAATCCGCCCCGGACTTAATGGCCGCGGCCGGAGTCACCACCCGTTTCTGATCATCTTGTTCCCCAATCGACCATGCCGGCCGTATCCCGGGAACCATGGCAATAAAATTGTCCCCAAAAGTTTCCTTTATCATCTTCACTTCACCCCCTGCACAGACAACCCCCGCACAGCCGGCTTCTTTAGCCATTCTTGCCCGAAGATTGACAAGATCTGCGATATTGTCGGCATACCGCTTTTCAAACCCCGCTCTTCCGATCTCATCCGCGGTCACGGATGTCAGGACCGTAACCCCCAGAACCGAAACGTTTCCCGCACTCCCAGACACAGCGGCTTCAAGCATTCGTTTGCTTTCACCACAGTGGACCGTTGTGAAATCCACTTTCCACCCGGCCAACTGAACCATAGCACGGCGAACGGTTTCAGGAATGTCGTGAAACTTCAAATCCAGAAATATTTTTGCATCGCTTTCATTCCGTATGGTTTGCAGAACCCGGTTTCCCCCCCGTGTAAACAGTTCAAGCCCTACCTTGAACACACCAACGTGTCCGGAGAGCCGTTTTACATAGCGAGCGGCCTGCTCAACGGTCGGCAAATCCAGGGGAAACACGATATAATCTTTTGCGGCGCGCATATTTGTCTTCTCCTTTTTAGAATCAAGGTAACGGGTTGAAAAACCGTTTCAGGTAATAATATAATGTATAGCGCAAACCCGGCCCGGCGGGAAAGGAATTTTCCATCCCTCGGGGTTGTCATTCCAAATAATGAACAAAGAAAACGACTTGAAATATATCGGGGTATATTGTAGTGTCTGATCCAAATAGAAGTTGAAGTATAATGGCAATTTTGAAACGAATAAACGAAAAATCTGATACCGTACGCCATGAGTAAATCTAAACATACCCCAGAAAACATGCAGGATCTACTTCGAAAATTGCCGGCTGTCGATACTCTTTTAGAGCAGATATCCAACGATAGGAATTATTCAGAAGTACCCCGAAGCGTACTTATCAACTCGATCCGCAAGTCCACGGGGGAACTCCGGGATGCGATCCGATCAAATCCCGCCGGATTTTCAGAATCCGAGCTTGCGCCAAGCACCATACACAAACGCATTTATGAAAAAATAAAAGCGGCCATGTCCGAAAATCTTCGTTACTTGATAAATGCGACGGGCGTGGTTGTGCATACAAACCTGGGACGATCTCTCCTGGCGCAAGATGCCGCCCGCCACGTGATGGAGGCCGCAACACGGTACTCCAACCTCGAATTCGACCTTGCCACCGGCAAACGCGGGTCCCGATACACGGCCGTGGAAGATATCCTGTGTGAAATAAGCGGCGCCGAAGCCGGCATGGTGGTCAACAACAATGCCGCCGCAGTCCTTCTGGCCCTCGATACCCTGGCCAAGGACCGGGAAGTGATTGTTTCACGGGGAGAGCTGGTCGAGATCGGCGGTGCTTTCCGCATACCGGATATCATGGCTAAAAGCGGCGGGATCCTGAAGGAAGTCGGCACCACGAACCGAACCCACCTGCGTGACTATGAGCAGGCCATCAATGAAAAAACAGGGCTTCTGCTCAAGGTCCACACAAGCAATTTCGCCATTGTCGGTTTTTCAGCAAGTGTCTCCCTGGAAGACATGGTTGCACTTGGTTCAAATCACGGTTTGCCGGTCATGGAAGATCTGGGGTCGGGCACGTTTATCGATTTTAAAAAACACGGCCTGATGAAAGAGCCCACTGTCCAGGAATCGATTGCAGCGGGCGTCGATGTGGTAACCTTCAGCGGGGACAAACTCCTTGGCGGCCCCCAGGGGGGAATCCTCCTGGGGTCGAAACAGATCATGGATAAGATCAAGAAAAATCCCCTTACCCGGGCGCTCAGAATCGACAAGCTTAGCCTGGCGGCGCTTGAAACGACCCTGCGGTTTTACCGGGACGAAGCCACGGCTATCACTGCCATTCCCACCCTTTACATGCTCACATCCCCTCTCTCTCACATACAGGAGAAAGCCGAACAGCTTTACCGGAAGCTATCCGGGATAGGAGATGTCCGATTAAACACGAATTTGATCGATTCCGTCTCAAAAGCCGGCGGGGGCTCGTTCCCCCTCCTTGAAATACCGACCCGATGCGTAACAATAAGAATTGATGGCATGTCGGCTTCCAAAATCGACATGCGGCTCAGAAAAAACAGCCCTCCGGTAATCGGACGCATTGAAGATGAAGCATTTATTATGGATATGCGCACTGTCATGACAGATGAGATCGATATTATCCATACCGCTGTAACCGGATTGCTCGACCGGGATTGATCATCCATAATCAATTTCCATGGCCAATCCCATGACCAATCAATGATAAAAAGATAAAAATGATTTCCAATAAATCGCTTATAAAGGCCTTTGACAATGACGGATCACCCACGGATAATTCCCCTCCACAAGAGAACAAAAGGGCATCTTCTTTTATCAGAAACCAGGGCTTATGAAGACGCGGAACAAGTCGTAACCACCCCCATGGAAATGTCGGTGTCCGAAGCAAACGGTTTGTCACAGGAAGCCCCTGCTGACAATGAAACATCTTTTCTCGAACGCGCAACAGCAGCGCTTGGAGAGAGTAATACATTCGGGGTCTTGGCAATCCGGGTCGATAATATTGATATGATATTCTTTCCTGAAAAGGTCATTTCAAATATC
>SLIE01000376.1 GCA_007135795.1 Desulfobacterales bacterium | reverse complement strand
TGTTCTTCCGAAGGAATGCCCGGTCCCTCGTCCTGAACGCTGAAAACCGCCATGTTGTCATTTTCTGACAGTGACAGGTATACCGATGTCCCCGGCGGTGAAAATTTCAACGCGTTGCTGATCAGGTTGTCCAGGGCCTGCCCGATACGACTGTAATCGAATTCAAACACAGGGATGTCAAAAAGTTCCATATGGATGGTAATGCGTTTGTTTTCGGTCTGAAGACGATACAGGCGGACACGTTCTTCGACCAGTTTTTTGAGTGAGGCAGGCTTTTTTTTGAGGATGAGTTTTCCGGATTCCATTTGGGACAGGTCGAGAAGATCATTGAGCAGATCCAGCATATTATCGCTGGTCGATTGAATGATGGAGATAAATTCTTTTTGTTCGTCTGTCAGCGGATCAGTTCCCCTGAGCAGTAGTTCGGAAAACCCCCTTATGGATATGGCGGGGTTGCGAAGGTCGTGGGCTGCGATACCAAGAAACTTGTTTTTTATGCGAACGAGTTGGTAGAGTCTTTCCTGCTTGGCTTTCAGGGTCTGCTCAAGATCCACGATCCTTATGCCGACCTTGATGCGTGCATGAAGTTCCTTTAAATCGATCGGCTTGAAGAGGTATTCATCAATTCCGGCGTCAAATCCGATTAAAAGGTCTTCCCTATTTTCTTTGACGGTCAGTAAAATAACATAAACATAATTTTGTGTTTTTTTTCCCCTGATCTTGCGGCAGGTCTCAATGCCATTTAATCCCGGCATGATCCAGTCGAGTACGGCAATGCTAATGTCCTGGGAGTCGAGAATTTCCAATGCCGCTTTGCCGTGAGCTGCTGAAAAAACGCTGAATCCTTGTTTTGCAAGGTATTTTTCAAGCATTTCCCGGGTAGTGGCATCATCTTCGGCGATGAGGATTTTCATGCTTGTTACCCCTGGGTATTTTAATTATGACCTGAACCGTTATCAGGAAAGTTGCAGTCGATGGATTTCATCAAACGTTGTCAGGCCTCTCAGGACTTTTTTGACCCCGTCATAATGCATTGTATAGAGGTTTTCAGATTTAACTGAATTTCTGATAACTTTCGGAGATTCCTTGTCGATGATCATTTTTCGAACCGTATTATCAATCATGAGAATCTCGTGTATACCGATCAAGCCCGAAAATCCGGTATCATTGCAATAAGGACAACCGTTTCCACGCCATGCATGAAGTGTTTTGTTACTATCCGTTTCAAACATCATTTGGACATGGTCATCCTGGAGGGGATACTTGACCTTGCAGATATCACATAACCTGGCAACCAATTGCTGGCTTATAATTGCTGTGAGTGTGCTGCCGCCGTTAAGGTGAATGATTTTTTCAAGTGCGTCCCCGGTGTTTTCAGCCCCGATCCCCGCAATGATGAATTGGCCGGAAAGGACCGCATTTGAGATCGTAGCAGGGATTTCCGGTTCGGCCACATTCTGCACGTAAAGTGTTTCGTACTTTTGATGGAGCCCTGATTCCAGAAGGTTCATGGTGGTACCGCCGGCCTGGGGACTGACCTGGTATTGATCGATGCCGGATAGAAAAAACTTAATCCCCTGTTCCATACTCATGTTTTTCCTGAAAAAACCGGCACGCTCGCCCAGCATGGCATATGCAAGGGTACTTTTGCCGGATTTTGCCGGTCCGCAAATAAGAATATGTCCTTTGGTGCGTCTCAGGTCTTTTTTGATTGCACGTGTAATATGGTGAGACAGGTAGAGACTGTCCAAAACGGGTGGGATTTTAAAAAATGATTTTTCACGGGTCATTCGCAAAATTATTCTTGGACCATTTTCTTCCGGATGGCTTTCCATTACCAGATCTATTTTTTTGCCGGGTGTTGGTATCAGAATATGCCCATACCGGGACGCAGTGGCATTTTGAGCAACCCCTGCCAGGGATGAAAGCCGGGTCACCAAATGGTCGTAAATGCTTTTTTCCAGGTTAAGATATAGATTTTCACCACGAGGGACCTTGATATCGACCCGAGCTTTTATTTTGCCGGAGGAAATGGCAATTTCACTTGCCGAGCGGGTAACGCCATACAGTATGACGGCAATATGAAACTGATTGAGCGCATCATTGCCGCCTGCCTGTGTGAGCACCCGGGTTGTGATTTCTGTTTGTGTGCGAAGCAGATCAGCAGCGGAAAGTTTTTTGAAAAATTCGAAAACAGAACTGCATGCCGCATATTCTTTTTCTATGGATGCTTCAATGTCCTGGGGCAGGGCGAACACAAGACTCACCGGCCCGCCAGTAATATCTTCCAGAATTTTTGCAATTTTTTTGTTCTCGGGGGTTGCCGTGGCCACCGTTACGGTATCACCCATCTGGTAAACAGGAATTGCATAGTAGAGGCGAGCGATGCGCTCAGGGACTTTTCTTACGACATCCGGTTGAAAAAGCGACCTTTGAAGATCAACATGCGCAATGCCGATCGAGTCACACCAGAGTTGGCACAAACTGACTTTTGAATCAATCCCGCTTTGGATAAGGGTCGAAAGCACATCCAATGCATTGTTATCAAATTCGTCAAGAAGATCGTTTATGAACCCTCTGTCAATGATGCCTCGGGATTCAAGCAGATTGAAAAATTCAGGATTTTCAATTTTCGGCCTTTCGGCGAGTTCGTCTGTTGATGCACTGGAATTTTGAATCATTTGTATCAAATGTTCCGGGAATTAGAATTGTGGGTCTTTTTACGCTTTTTTTTGAATACAAGGGCTGTAATAACCGGCTGGCTGATATCAACCTGTTGTGTTACATCCTTTTTCTGGTTGGCGATATCTTCTTCAATGTCGGCAAGCATTTGCCGGAGGTTGTATTTTTTCTCCTGTTGCAAGAATATCTCCGTTTATAACGCTTGAATGTGTAGGGTTAATTTATTTAGTGCCCGAACGAAAACCAGGATTTTTCGTCAAGGTCAAGGACGGCGAAAATTTTAACCGCAGGAATACTGGACGTATTTTGAGGATTAAAATTTGAGCCGGGGACGCAGAGATTGGCGAAAAAGACGGTTTTCGTTCAGGCACTATTTACTCTCCGGTTCCAGGTGGATCTCCCTGTATGCCCGCCAGGATTGCATTATGGATTGCTTGAACTCATCGATGCTGATATCTTTGCGGATATACCCTGATGCACCAAGGGAAATACATTCTTCAATTGTCTCCCTGTCCGCCAGGGATGTCAACATTATAACGAAAGCCTTGGGATAGTTGTGCATGATTTCCTGCAAGGCGGCTTTGCCGGACTTGACGGGCATGTTGATATCCAGTAACAAAAGACCCGGCCTGACACGGCCAAACATTTCAACTGCTTCCTTTCCGTCTCTTGCTTCATATGCAATTTCGGAATTCATTTGTGAAAGGATCGCTCCGATATACCGTCGCACATGGGCTTCGTCATCTGCAATCATTACTCGGTTTTTTTTTCTGTCACTCATACCGTCATTATTCTAAATATTATTAAAACAAGATTCTGTAGGGGCGAACACTGTTTCACGGGATGCCCTGGGGTATTACCGGGGTTGTCAATAATAAAACGTAAGTATCACAATATCTTGTATATAGACCTTTTTATTTTGGTACCTGAACGAAAAACCGTCTTTTTCAGCAATCTCTGCGTCCTGCTCAAATTTTAATTCTCAAATACACCCAGTATTCCTGCGGTTAAAATTTTCGCCGTCCTTGACCTTGACGAAAAATCCTTATTTCTTTCTGGCAAATTTAGTCATTGTCATTGATATCGTGACTTAATGAGTTCATCAAAAAATATTCTAAAATTATTCGGAGCATAGCAAAATTGCGCTGGGGATTCAACATTTTTCCGATCAGGGGAATCTATGTTCAATAGGACTGTATTTCAGGCATTGATTGTACGAATGGATTTTGTAAATTGCATAAGATTTTGATTTGCCGGCGGGAGATCAATTTCCCGCCGGCAGCATTGAAGCAGGTATTGTGGTTTGCAGCTTCTAACGAATCGCTTCGGACATGAGATCGGCAACAAGTTTGTTAAAGCGGGAGGGGTTTTCAACCTTCCCGCCTTCACCGATAACTGCAAGATCGTAAATCAGTTCGCTGTAGTCCTTTAATGATTCGGACTCGGCATTTTGTTCATAGATCCGGTTTATTTTTTCAATTACCGGATGCCCTGTGTTGATTTCAAGTATCCGTTTTGTTTTGGGCATGGACTGGCCACTGGCCTTCATGATTTTTTCCATGTATGCACTCATGTCGTAGTTTTCGCCGGTCAGGCATGAGACGGAATTTTTAAGGTGTGATGAGGGCTTTACTTCCTTTACCTTGTCGTCGAGGTAAGTCTGCACTTTTTCAAATAAATTTGAATACGATGCCTTTTTTTCATCATCCGCGCTTTCAATATCAAGATCGCCTTTTTCCGCGCTTTTGAGTTTTTTATCTTTGAATTCGGTAATGGTTTGAACCACGAACTCATCGACCGGATCGGTCATCAGGAGAACTTCGTAGTTTTTGTCTTTAAGCGCTTCGAGGTGCGGGCTGTTTGATATGGCTGATAAGGTGTCACCGGTAATATAGTATATATGTTCCTGGTCCGGCT
>SLIE01000409.1 GCA_007135795.1 Desulfobacterales bacterium | reverse complement strand
CTGGAAGCAGACATGGAAAAACCTGATTTTGCCGGTATACAAAAACAGCTGTCAGGCAGT
The DNA here is from genome assembly GCA_007135795.1 of Desulfobacterales bacterium. Lineage (GTDB taxonomy): Bacteria > Desulfobacterota > Desulfobacteria > Desulfobacterales > Desulfosalsimonadaceae > B1SED10-16. The sequence continues at coordinate 16,346 of SLIE01000409.1, read as the reverse complement.
GTCGAATACCTGAAAATACTTGGCAGCTACTGAAGTGCGCTCTCGGAGCGCGCTTTAACCAGAGATCAGGGTTCCTGCGGTTTTTCAGATGGTAACGATACAATCCGAAGACCCGTGATCATTCATGACGTAGTCGTCAGCCATGTCATCATTTTGCCACTGGTGGGCGTCGATGAGATACCGGAACCGATATGATTGCCCGGCTGGAAGGGAGCAGGTAATGAAAAAAGCGCCGGTTGTCGTTTTGCGCATGAGTTTCGAGCACTGGTCCCAGTTGTTGAAATCGCCACAAATTGCGGCGCTTTGTGCTTCCATGCCAGGGTTGATTTTGAAGGTGACACGACAATGCTTTCCTGTTTTGCTGTAAGTTTTTTTGATCATTGGGGTCTCCGGATTTTTAACCGCATGCGGATCGTTTTGATGTTGGGTTGTGGTGTTGGGCAGCAGTGCTCAACACCGCCTGCAAATACGCCTGGAGGCCGCGCAGTTGGCGCGGGACGAAGCAAAGCCCCACATCGAATATTTTCAACTAAGAGTCTGTAGAATCGTCTTTATACCACCAGAAGTCATTGTTATGGATGGGGTCGTAGTGCCTCATGCTCCCATTTATATTGACTTGTCTGGTGATTCCCGTTTCATTGCGGCCACACCGGAGCACCCGGTCGTATGTCATGGCCCACCCTATCATGGGTCCGTGTTTTTCAAAAGCTTCCTGTGCATACGTTGAGCAGGAAGGATGCATGGGGCAACTCCCTTCCCGGACGGCGTGCAAATGGTTCAGGGGGCCCTGGTAGAACTCGATCGGGGATGAAAACGCTGTCCCCGGGGTGTCTTCATGGTGCCAGGAACTGCAACCAATAAGCATGATCAGCGCAAGACATACCCCGGTTATCAATAATTTCCGGGGGAATTTTCCCTTGATGCGTGGTTTTGCCGGAGAATTAAACAATCTCCGGTTCGATGTGGTTTTAGAATTTGAATCAGCCATAATATAAATTATAAAGCATCCTTTTTTGTTTTCAACATTTTGCGGCTTGAACGCTGGGTTTTTCGTTTACGTGAAAAAGATATGACCTGGTCCACTCCGAGTGAAATAAAAAACCCGGTTGCGGCCACCATGATGATGGTTGCGCCGGAGGTCAGGTCCATATGGTAAGAGACCCATAGTCCCGTCATATTGAATACGACCGACAGCAGAACGGAGAGAACCATCATCATCATTAGCGATCGCACATACTTTTCGGCAATATAGGGCGGGATGGTCATGAGTGCGATAACCAGGATCAACCCCACCACGCGAATGATAAACACAATGGATACCGCCACGAGTGCGATGTAAATAAAGTAAAGCAGATTGACCGGCACCCCCCTTAATCTGGCAAACTCGGCATCGTATGAGATTGCCAGTATATCGCGATAAAAAAGAATTGTCAAAACCAGCGTGACAGCACCCAGTCCGGCCATCCATCTTATGTCGGCCGATGGCACAGCCAGTATGCTGCCAAAAAGGTAACTCATGAGATCAACATGATACCCCGGGGTCAAATCGATCAGAATAACGCCCATGGCCATTCCCACCGCCCATAACACGCCGATGAATGTGTCCTGCCGGTTTTTTGCTTTTATCGTCACTGCTGTCATGATAAACGCCGCTGCCAGGGAAACGCCGATGGTGCCGTAGATATAAGGAATGCCAAAGAAAAAGGCGATCCCGATACCCCCGTAGGCGGCGTGCGCAATTCCGCCTGCCAGAAAGATCAATCGGTTCACCACCACGAACGATCCGATGATACCGCAGAGGATGCTGGCAAGAAGTCCTGCAAACACCGCATTTCTCATAAATTCGAACTGTAGGGCTTCAATCAAAGCTAAAAATCCCCGTGGGTTTTGAGAATCCGGTGAGGTTGGCCGTGAGCAATCAATTCCACGGGGCAATGATAACCCATTTGAAGCATGGTCTCCGTTATTTCGTTTTTGGGATGATAGTGAATTCCTTGATTGACACAGGCCACGCTTTTAACGTAGCTGGAGACAATCATCAGGTCGTGACTGACCACAATGATGGTTTTTGTTTCATTGAGATCCTTGAGCAGGGCGTAGAGTTCTGTTTTGCCGGCCGTGTCAACACTGGCGGTCGGTTCGTCCAGAATGAGAATGTCCGGGTCGGCGGCCAATGCACGTGCGATGAATACACGTTCTCGTTGACCCGCTGACAGGTCCCGTATTTTCCGGTTTTCCAGACCCGGAATCCCGGTCATCGTCATGAGTTCCATTACGCGTTGCCGGTCTTGTTTATTGATGCCGAAATGTCCCCGATGTCGCAGGCGTCCCATCAGGATCACGTCCATGACCGCAATTGGGAACTGGATGTTTACGTTGACGTCTTGCGGTACATACCCGAAAATCTTTGACATTTTCCTGGGGGAGCGGCCCTTGACGAGGATTCGGCCGTGATTGGGCTCCAAAAGCCCCAAAATGAGCTTTATGAGCGTTGATTTTCCGCCGCCGTTCGGACCAATGATGGCCAGAAACTCTCTCTCCGGCACCTCAAAGGTGAGATTTGTAAGGGTCGGTTCGCGGTTGTAGGAAAAAGATACGTCTTGTACCTGAATAACAGGAGATACTTGTGTCATGATCCCTTCTGCTTTCTATTCAGGTTGGCGACGTGGGGGAGATTTTGAGCCCGGTTTTCAGCCAGAGGGTCGCCCATCTTGCCTGGAGCATCGCCAATGGGTGTGACAGCCAACTGTGCGACGCATGCAAGTCGTGGTCGTGGCTGTGGTCTGCATGATACATGGGCCATTGAATTGCTCCTGAAGAAAATCCATCTTTTCAAAAGAGGACTAACCATATATTAGGATATGTTGGCTTGGCGTGCCTGAAAGGTTATCCATTATCCTGACGAAATCAGGATTTTTTGTCGGGTTTGATTTAATCCTTTTTCTTCGCGTCCTTTATGAGTTATAATCATTATTTATGCTGTTGCAAGCTCCGTACCGGTAGTATAGAAGGCGCAATTGCGGTAGATCAATGTATTTATGACGAAATACATCGGACGGCAACCTTTTTTTAATATGGCTTTAAATCCTTAAAACGCTCATAAGTGTCCGGTGGAAAGGGGATACATACCACATCATGTTTGACAAGGCAATTATCCAAAAAATAATGGATTCATGGATAACAGATCCGATTGATTCCAATTCTGCAGCTTTAACGGAGGAAACCCCGCACAGAATGCCGATTTCTCAAGAAGATGTTGAATTTCTTGTGGAAACCGCATTTCTGGCGAGCCTGAAAAAAGAAGAGGACCATCCGGTAACCTTCAGCCTCGTGTTTTTAAACAAAAAAAGAGCGACAAAGGCATTTTCAGATCCCCGGCGGAAGCAGTTGATCGTGACGTTTGAACATCGTATCCCGTTGACAGTGGACAGTCTGTCCAAGATTGCCATGGCGTTTGATCCCCGGTTCACCTCTTTTGTCGTCACCCCCACGGATGAAACTAAAAAAAGGTATGAAATATGGGGGGCAATGTTTTTCAATGCTCTCCCCAATTACTTTGACAATATCCAGGAGGGGATCGATGGCGAAGTTTTCAGGCGGCCGAATGTATTCATGATTACTTCTGTTACACCGGGGTCTTTGATTATATCGAAGGGGGATACGCAAGTCGGCCGGTTTGTTGCCGGAAAATTTATCAAAGCCACGCCGTCTCCTTTTTATTCCAAGGCAATGGGGAATTACCTGTTCAACAAGATCAAGCGTGATACCCATTCAAAAGCAACTGACCGGGCTTACTGGAAGGTCTTCATACACAGCCTGGATTATCTGCTGTCCGAAATTTCGTCGAGAAGCCACGGGGGATCGGTGCTGATCGTCCCGGATCAGCGGTTGCCGTTGTATAGTGATTATTTCAATGCAAAGTATACGTTTCGTGAGAACCTGATGATCCATGAATTGATATCGGAATCCGTATGCATCGATGACAATTCTGAACTCGCGGCCATGAAACGGTTGAGCTACAACCGGAAAATTTCCGAAAGATTGCAGGTGCTGGCCCAGCTTGCCGCTGTGGACGGTGCCCTGATCATGAGCGGCACATTTCGAATCATGTCTTTTGGCGTCACCCTCAAGGCACCGAAATGGAAGGGGAAGGTGTTTGAAGGACCGGACGGTTACAGCGGTGGAAACACGCTATTCGAGCACCAGTTGCTCGGCACCCGGCATAATTCCATGATCGATTTTATCGGTAAATGCCCGGATAGTTTAGGGTTTGTTATATCTCAAGACGGGCCGATACGCGGGTTGGTCCGCAAAAATATGAAAACCATGTATTGCTGGCCGGACTGCCGGGTGTCTATGTTTATTTAGTGCCTGAACGAAAACCGTCTTTTTCGCCAATTTCTGCGTCCGGCTCAAATTTTAATCCTCAAAATACGCTCAGTATTCCTGCGGTTAAAATTTTCGCCGTCCTTGACCTTGACGAAAAATCCTGGTTTTTGTTCGGGCACTATTTAGTGCCTGACTGCTCAGGGACGACAATGCGTATCGGCAAAGGTGTCTTATGATCCGGACCTCCAAACCTGATACAGATGGTCTTCTGCCGCGAAACGGTCGTATGCCGGTTTTTATAGGGGTGGGCGCTTTTCAGGGTCTGGCCATGTTCCGGCGCGGGCTTTTTTATGCATATCTTTCCATTTACCTCAGGTATCACCTCGAACTTTCAGTAACGGAAACCACGCTTTTTGCCACATTGCCGATGTTGCTCAACATCGCGTCCCAAACTTTTATCTGGGGCAGGATTTCCGATAGCCGGCAGATTCGCCGGACATTGATATTGTGGGGGGAACTTGCCGGCGGCTTTGGGACCATCCTGGTCTGGTGGGCCCATCTCCAGGCTGATACGCCGGCTATGGCGGGGTACATCATTATCATCGGACTGGCATTGGTAGAAATTGTCTGGTCGATGAGCAATATCGGGTGGAGTGCCCTTATTTCGGATCTCTATCCGCAGCGGAGAAGAAACGAAGTAATGGGGTTGCTGACCAGTGTCGGCGGGATAGGTCGTTTCGGGGGAATCTGGATCGGTGGTCTTTTGTACGACGGATTCGGCATGAGATACGACGGGTGGGGGTTTGAGTCTGGAGCGCTCTTTTTTGTATCCGTTGCCGCGATGCTATTATCGATGATCCCTGTTTTTTATCTGCCCGAAGGGGGTCTCCAGCAAAAGGGACGCGTGGAGATTTCCTGTGACGCCGCTTGCGCGAAAACCTCTTTGCGCCTGTACCTGGTTTTTCTGCTCGCAATGACATTTATCAATTTCGGTCGGAACTGCGTTATGGTCATTCAGTCCCAGTATCTTTTTCTGGATACCGGGTTTAATGTTTCCAGCCGGGTGTTGAGCTACATATTTAATATGGAGTCACTGGCAATCATTCTGTTCGGTTTGCTCGCGGGAAAAATCGGGAATTTTCTCGGAAATGGCCGCACGGTCTGCCTGGGTGCCATCGCCGCATTGATTTATCTGATATTTTTTATTATTGCAGCGGAATTGTGGATGATTTACGTGGCAGCTTTTTTTCGGGGAGCGGCTGAAGTCATTATCCTCGCATCTTCATATGCGATGGCCTCATTTTTAATCCCGCCGCAGCAGCGGGGGAGGTTGTTCGGTTATTTCAACGCAACCTTGTTTTTGTCGTGGGGTGTGGCCGGAACACTGATCGCTGGGCCCGTGGTGGATCTGATGCAGATGGCGGGCGCTGCTGATATTGTCGCGTACAAGGGGGCTTACGTGTCCGCCTTGATATTGACGTCGATTGGTCTGGCCATTCAGGTCTTTCTGGTTTTCGTGTTGATTCCGCGTGCGGGTGTCGACACCGGGGGGTGACGCTTGCAGGATTGCGGAAAGGGAAAAATAAAGGTGTGCGTATGAGTTACCAAGGTATTGCCGGCATATTGGTCTTTATCACGGTTGCCTGGCTGATGAGTGAAAGCCGGCGGCGGTTTCCTGTTAAGCTGGTTATTACGGGGGTGATCTGTCAGTTCGTGATTGCACTGATTTTGTTGAAGCTGCCCATTTTCGCGAACGTGTTTATTTACGCAAACCGGGTGGTGCTGGCGCTTGAAGAATCGACCCGGGCGGGTACGTCGTTTGTTTTCGGTTACATTGGCGGTGGGGATCTCCCTTTTGATGTAACGAATCCCTATGCCACATTTATCCTGGCATTCCAGGCGCTTCCCCTGGTGTTGGTGATCAGTGCGTTGTCGGCGGTTTTCTTTTACTGGAAAATACTTCCGAAAATCGTGGGGGGGTTTTCATGGGTGCTGGAAAAAGGAATGCGGTTGGGTGGCGCGGAAGGGTTAGGGGTGTCGGCCAATGTTTTTGTCGGAATGGTCGAAGCCCCGCTGCTGATTCGCCCTTACGTTGAAAAAATGACCCGAAGCGAACTGTTCACCCTTATGACATCCGGGATGGCCACCATCGCGGGGACGGTCATGGTCCTGTATGCCAGTATTCTTCGGGATGTTATCCCCAATGTGGCGGGGCACATCCTGACGGCCTCCATTATAAGCATTCCCGCGGCAATCGTGATATCCAAGGTTATTATTCCGGAGACGGAAAATCCCACTTCGGCTAAACTCGATGAGACCGATCCTGCAACAAGTGCCATGGACGCCCTGACCCAGGGGACCATATCCGGGATACAGCTGCTGATCAATATTATCGCAATGATTATTGTCCTGGTGGCGGTGGTGCACCTGGTGAATATCCTTCTTGGGTTGTTTCCTGAGATATTCGGGGCCCCGCTGGGTCTTCAACGGATTTTAGGATGGTTTATGGCGCCGGTGGTCTGGTTGATCGGGGTGCCGTGGGCGGAAGCCCCGGTTGCGGGCGCATTATTGGGGACCAAGACCATTTTAAATGAATTGATCGCCTATATTGACATGGCGTCCCTGCCGGAGCAGGCGTTGGGCACAAAAAGCCTTTTGATAATGTCTTATGCGCTGTGCGGTTTTGCCAATCCCGGAAGCCTGGGGATCATGATCGGCGGACTGGGCGGCATTGCACCCGGCAGGCGTGAAGAGATTGTTTCGCTGGGGTTCAAGTCGATCATTGCGGGGACCATGGCCACGTGCATGACCGGTGCGGTGGTGGGGCTGTTGTATTGGTGATTCGACGGGTTGTCAGTATGTCATACGGAAAAGGGCAATTTCTCCCGGGCGGTGCCGGGTATTGCCCTGGCAACTGCAGGAGAACGCTTATATCTCTATGACTCGCTTCGACGCGCCCTGTGATAAACGGCAAGGGCCACAGGTCGCTTGTCTACGCTTCGCCAAGAGCTATAAGCAACCCCCCTGCAATTGTTGCTGCGGGCAACACCCGGCCCCACCCGGTTGAAATTGATCATTTTGTATGCTCAGAGATCAGGCCATGAATGATGATCGGTCGTGTTCGATCCGCAGTCGTACGGAAACACGCAGTTATGGTTTTGCCGATGGGATGGGGTTGGAATGACCGGCGGCAACAAGCCCGCCGGTCATTGATGTGTCGGATTGAACCCCGGTGGTTAGGGATTCATTTCATACGTATCTTTCAGGCTGTAGACATATTCATCCAGGAACCGGTTGAACCGCCCCGGTGCGTCAACCGGTTTTCGGATCATCTTCAGGCACCACGCCCCCTGCTTTTCCGTGGTGTCCTGCTTGGAATAGAGTTGCAGGGCATAACGTGAAAAATCACGGACCATGAAATCGAAGATCTGTTCGATGAGGTCTTCTTCCAGTTTATCTATTTTGTATTTTTCCAGGATGAGTTGGCCGTATGCCACCAAGGTAAATATTTCTCCCACGCCAAGCAGAAAATCGATGTTTTTCGCCTGCTCGGGGCCGGGTGCCGCATCAATCAGAAAATCCTTGAAAATACTGATCTGTTCTTTGAAAATCGTGACGTTGGGTGTGTTGACATCGCTGTAAGCCAGGTTGTAGTCGTGAAAACGGATCTTGCCAAGCCCCTTTGTGGGCCCCTGACGGAACAGGAATTCATCGTCCGCACTGTCATTTCGTTTTGAAATTTCCGGGAATTCGCCCGGGTTGAAAAAATAGTTGGCGATGAACTTGATAATCAGTGCCATGTTGACATGCACGGTTCCTTCAAGCTTGGGCAGGGACCGGATATCGGTGGCGGCCATTTCAAAATAGACATCTTTTTCAAAACCGCGTGCGGCGATGACATCCCAGAGAAGGTTGATCACTTCCTCACCCTGCGTGGGAACCTTCATCTTGACGATGGGGTTGTAAAGCAGGTAGCGGCGGTCTTCTTCGGAGGCACTGCGAAAGTAGTCCGTGGCGCGCTGGGAAAATATCTTCATTGCGACAAGGCGGGTATACGCATCGACAAAATGCTGTTTGATGTGCGGAAAGTCGGTGACATACTTTCCGTAAAGGTTTCTGTTCCCCGCGTGGTTGAGGGCTTCGTAAAAGGCGTGGGTGGCAATTCCGATGGCGCCCCATCCCAGGTTGAACTTGCCGACGTTGACGGTGTTCAGGGCGCAGTCCCAGGCATCCCGCCCGTAAGCAAGGATTTCATTGTCCGTGACCGGATATCCGCTCAGGGCGTATTCGGCCACATACCCTTCCCAGTCGACCACGTTTTGTACGAGCTCATAGTTTTCATGGTTCGGATCAGCCACGAAAAAAACATACTCATCGGTTTCCGTGTCCTTGGCGAAGGTAGAAACCAGTGCGGCTTTGTTGGCGTTTCCAATGTAGTATTTCCCGCCGTCAGCCACATACTTGCCATTTCCCAGCGGCGTTATTGACATATCGGATGAATAAAGGTCCGCGCCATGGGTCCGCTCGGAAAGCCCGAAAGCGAAAATCCCGCCTTCTTTCAACAACTTTGCGGTGGTTTTTTTGATCGCCTCGTTATTCCCCATGAAGATGGGCCCCAGTCCGAGGATGCTGACCTGCCACGTATACCAGTGAGAGAGGTTGTAGAATGCCAGGATTTCGTTGAAGTCACAGTTCCGGTAGGTATCCCAGCGTTTGTCCGGGTCGCCGTCTTGAGCATGCTTTGCGGGGGTCAGCAGGGTTGCGAAAATTTCATTTTCTTTTACAAATTCAAGAAAATCCGCATACCAGCGTCTTTCATGGAAGTCTTCCTTCAGTTTCTGTTTTCCGCGCTCCTCGAAATACGCGATGGTTTTTTTCATGATTTCAGCAGATTTGGGATCCAGGTGATCGAAAGTTTCTTTTTTGGGATTTAGCAGCATGATGCCTCCGTATTGGGTAAACTTGTTTGTATGCGAACCTTATGACCAAAGCTATATAATATCATAATACCGATGCCAATTGAGATCTTCTTAAATCATTTCCCACAATAAGCGGGTGAGCGTTTGCCGATCTTCTATTGAAAAAAGGGCCATAATATCATCGTTCGCGTTTTTTCGCTCCTCGATGAGTTCATCTCTCAATGTGTCGGCTTTTTCAGACGTGAATAGTTGATACACACGACCGTCTTCCGGATGGGGTTCCCGGAATACCCAGTCGGTTTCGACCATACGGTCGAGTACTCCGGATAAGGTGGCCTTGTCGAGGCGCAATAGTCTGGATATTTCCGTGGCGGTCATGCCGTTTTGATACCACAATCCCTCGAGTACGAGGTGCTGCATGTTTGTGAGCCCATAGGGTTTCAGCCGTTTCTTGAAATCGCCATGCGCTTTCTGGTATGCTTTTCCCAGCAGGAAGACCAGACACTCGGGTAAATCATCGGGAAGTTTTTCCATATTGATAAAATCCTTTGTATGCGAACAATTATTATAAAACATGATTTTAGTCAATATGCTTTTTTATCAATCTATTAATTAATGTTCAGGATTTCGTAAAAGCCCTATATTTGCGCTTGCGCACATCAATTAGAATTTGCGGCTTACGCCTTGTAGACATACACCTACACTTCCGTCCGATGTATTCTTCAGGATTACACAAGCCTTGATTTGAACTTTTTACAAAACTGTCTGATCGCGACTTTTAAGATGCGATCAGGGGTGTGCGGAAAAATACCTGAAGCAAGTTTTCCAATTATGTCATTTTTACAATGCTACCAAATGAAGCAGTCAATGAAAGGGGATGGGTTGTGACCCTCCGATTTGAAACTTCGACAGATGTTGTGATTGATTTGGAAACCGGTCTGACATGGTGCAGGGATGCCGGGGTGTCAGAATTTCCATTGACATGGAAAGAAGCATTTGCATTTGTGGAGACCCTCAATGGTGAGCGTTACGGAGGGTATTCCGATTGGCGCCTTCCTAACCGGCGGGAACTTTTTTCACTTGTCAGCCATGCCCGAATCAATCCTTCACTCCCTCCGGATCATCCATTTCTCAATGTCTTTCACGGGTATTACTGGAGCGCGGGAACCTGCGTGCGACTTCCGGCTCAGGCATGGTATGTTCACTTCGGTGGGGCAAAAGTTTACCGGGGTATGAAACAGGCCTCGAACATGGTTTGGCCGGTCAGAGGGGCGGTTGCCGAAAAGGCTGCCGTGTATTTTCCCGGGCAGCGTCGTTGTTATGATGCAGTAGGGCGAACATTGCCCTGTAAAGACCATATGATACAAAAAATTGCCCTGGAATCCGGGACAGGATGGCCGGATCCCCGGTTTGAAGTACTTGTTGATGTTGTTCTGGATCGTCTGACCGGGTTGTTCTGGACCCGTAATGCGTGTCATGGAAACCGCTTTCACACCTGGCCGGATGCACGATCAAAAGTGACCCGGATGAACCGTGAGAACGCTCACGGTTTCAATAATTGGCGCATCCCGGAAATACGTGAAATCGAAAGCCTGGCCGATCTTGGTAACCATTCGCCGGCCCTACCTGGCGGGCATCCTTTTCTGGATGTCTCTGATTTTTACTGGTCGAATACTACAAGCATGTATGAAACACGTTATGCATGGGCCTTTTACATGAAGGACGGGGTTGTTGGTGTGGGGTTCAAGGAAAACGCCGAATTTTCCCTCTGGCCGGTCCGCGGCGATTAAACGACAAGCCATCTCAAAATAAAATATACCTGTAATGTTTTTCACTAAAATTGGATTGGTGTTGTGGCATAACGTCACAGACAAGTAATGCATTTCGGATTGGGTTGCCCATCACTGAAGAGTATATTGGCTTGAGCGAGTAGGTTGGCGCTGAGCGAGGCGAAGCCCAGCAAATGATCCATTACTCCGCTTAAAACATACTGATGAATGGTCTCGGCGCTTGAAAAGACAAATTGCATGCGGGTGGGTGTTGGGCTTCGCTTCGCTCAGCACCAACCTACGAATGTGGCCGGATCTTCGGTTTTTGTTAAGATAGCTTCTAATTTATTGTAGGGATCATTGGATCGATTGGAGTGTTACAATTTTTATTTTGGAATGACAAAAGAAATGGTTATTATTACCTGATTGGACCTGCCGGGCATTCTTCGTGGTGATACCATGGGAAAAATACACCGGTTGTTTTACATATGAGCATTTGTTATAAGTACCCCTGCTGGAGGCTGGACTTTTTTTTTCTAATCGGGCCTGATCAGGGTAAATAAAAATTTGATATCCAATTTGATGTTAAGGCAGATCATGAATAATCCATATAAACCCGTCATTGGAATAACCATGGGGGACCCGGTTGGCATCGGCCCTGAGATTATTTGCCGGGCGTTCGATGATCCCGGGTTATTTCATGTATTGCGTCCTTTGGTGATCGGTGATGTCAATATATTGAAAAAAGCGGCTGATACGGTGGATTTGAAAATCGAATTTGCTGGAATCGATACCGTTGAGGCGGCACGTTGGCAACACAGGAAAATAGATGTACTCGATATTTCCCATTTGGATGAAAAATCGGTTACGTGGGCAAGCCCGACCCAAAGAACCGGTCATGCCATGATCGATTACATCAATGTTGCGACTGACATGGCGATGGCCGGAACAATTGACGCAATCACGACCTGTCCCATTAACAAGGCTGCCATGAAACTGGCAAGAAGTGAATTTCACGGGCACACGGAAATGATTGCCCACAGGACGAATACCCCGGTATATGCCATGATGATGGCAGGTGACCGGCTTAAAGTGGTGCTTGCAACGATTCACATGGCGTTGAAGGATGTACCCGGCGCCCTCAGCACCGAAATCATTGAAACGGTCATATCGCTTACCGAAGATTCCCTTAAAACGCGATTTGGTATTGTGCATCCAAAAATTGCGGTGGCGGCGTTGAATCCGCACGCAGGGGAAGAGGAGATGTTTGGTTCCGAGGAAACAGTGATAATCCGGCCTGCGGTTTCCAATGCCAGGGCCAAGGGGATACGGGTCACAGGCCCGCTGCCGCCGGATACGTTGTTTTACCAGGCAGTTTCCGGTGCATATGACGCTGTTGTCTGCATGTATCACGATCAGGGGTTGATTCCCTTTAAAATGATCCATTTTACGGATGGCGTTAACACGACACTCGGACTTCCCGTGATCCGGACATCGGTTGATCACGGTACCGCATACGATATTGCAGGGCAGGGGAAGGCGGATCCCGGAAGTCTGGTGGCGGCTTTGAAGATGGCGGCCCATCAGGCGCTTTGTGTTCGGAATGGAAAGACAGGCGCTTAATCATATATTTTCTTTTGGATGAGATAAACGGTCACATATGAAATCTGGTGAAATAACGATCAGGGGTGCGCGAATGCACAACCTGAAAAATATTGATGTGTCCTTGCCGAGAAACAAGTTCATTGTTATTACGGGCCTTTCCGGGTCTGGAAAATCATCTTTGGCATTTGATACGCTTTATGCGGAGGGACAGCGCCGGTATGTTGAATCGCTTTCCACGTATGCCCGTCAGTTTCTGGAGCGGATGGAAAAGCCGGATGTGGATTCCATCGAAGGATTGTCTCCGGCAATCGCGATCGAGCAAAAATCCGCAAGTCACAACCCCCGATCCACCGTGGGAACGGTTACGGAAATATACGATTACCTGCGTCTGTTGTTTGCCAGGGCGGGTACACCACATTGTTACCAGTGCGGAAAGCCGATATCCTTTCAATCGATTGACCAGATGGTGGATCAGGTCATGGCCATGCCGGAAGATACGCGGATCATTATCCTGGCGCCGCTGGTAACCGCTCAAAAAGGCGGGCATGAACGGCTTTTTGCTCGTCTTAAGAAGGAAGGGTTCGCAAGGGTCAAGGTGGATGGTGAGATTCAGGAAATTGAATCCGTCGGGAAACTGGATCAAAAAAAGAAACATACCATAGACGTGGTGGTCGATCGTCTCGTGGTCAAGCCAAACATGCGCAACCGGCTCTCCGACTCCATGGAGCTGGCCATTTCAAATTCAAACGGACTTGCCGCGGTAGAAATCATGGATAAAAGCGGCGTCAGTCTTTCCGCACCGGTTTTATTCTCGGAAAAAGCAGCGTGCATTGATTGTGGTATCAGTTTTACCGAGTTGACCCCTGCGAATTTTTCTTTCAATTCCCCCCAAGGTGCGTGTACACGGTGCGACGGGTTGGGGACGACCACCGAGTTTGATCCGGATCTGGTTGTTCCGGATCAGGAGCAGTCGCTGAGAAGCGGGGCCATACTACCCTGGGTGAACCGCAGTTCGGTGCAGTTTGCGGAGTTTTTAGAAGCGCTCACGATCCATTATAATACAGACATATACAAGCCTTACAAGGATCTTCCGGAAAAATTCAAGAAAGTATTGCTGTATGGTTCGGGGAAGGAAAAAATTCCGTTTCAATCATCTCACAAGGAGCGGCGGATTAATTTTACCCGTACGTTTGAGGGTGTTATCCCGAACCTTAAACGCCGCTACATGGAAACCGACTCGAATGTTATCCGGGAAGAAATCAAGCAGTACATGAACTTTCGGCCCTGCCCGGCGTGCAAGGGGGCGCGGTTGAACCCGGTCAGCCTGGCCGTTAAAGTGAATGATAAAAATATATCCGAGGTGACCGCGCTTTCAGTGGAAAAGGCGAACCGGTTTTTTACGGAAATGCCGATGGAAGGCAAAAACGCCATGATCTCCTCCCGGATTTTAAAAGAGATTTATGACCGGATGCAGTTTCTGCAAGACGTGGGGTTGTCTTATCTTACCCTCGATCGCGCGGCGTCGACCCTTTCTGGTGGTGAAAGTCAGCGCATCCGGCTGGCGACCCAGATCGGCTCCAAGTTAACCGGTGTGTTGTATGTGCTCGATGAACCGAGTATCGGACTCCACCAGCGCGATAATCAGCGGCTTCTGGATACGCTTTTGAAAATGCGGGATCTTGGAAATACTGTTTTGGTGGTGGAGCATGATGAGGATACGATTCGTGCGTCGGACTATGTTGTGGATATGGGGCCGGTGGCTGGTGTAAAAGGGGGGTATGTCGTATACGCGGGGTTGCCGGAATATATCAGCGACGCGCCCGATTCATTGACCGGGGATTACCTGGCAGGAAGAAAGCGGATCGAGATCCCTGAAACACGTCGCCCGATCGATCCGGAAAGATTATTGTCCGTGCGCGGTGCATCTGAAAATAATTTGAAAAATATCGATGTTGATTTTCCGCTGGGGTGTTTTACTTGTGTCACCGGTGTTTCCGGTTCCGGGAAATCAACCCTGGTTTTTGAAATTTTGTACAGGGTTCTTGCCCGGCGTGTTTACCGCTCGACCCTGGCCCCCGGAAGACACGCGTCGGTATCCGGTTATGCGCATGTGGACAAGGTGATCAATATCAATCAGTCCCCCATTGGCCGTACCCCCCGGTCCAATCCTGGAACGTATACCGGGTTGTTCACGTTTATCAGAGAGTTGTTTGCCGCTACACCCGATGCAAAAACAAGGGGATACAAAATCGGCCGGTTTTCCTTTAACGTGAAAGGTGGAAGATGCGAGGCTTGCAGCGGGGATGGGATCATAAAAATCGAGATGCATTTTTTGCCGGACGTGTTTGTAACCTGTGATGTGTGCCGGGGGAAACGATACAACCGGGAAACCCTGGAGGTTCGTTACAAAGGGAAGAATATCGCCGAAGTATTGGACATGACGGTCAACCAGGCCATCGATTTTTTCAGGAACATCGGCAGTATCCGCAATCGATTGCAAACCCTTGTGGATGTGGGGCTTGGTTATATACGCCTCGGGCAGCCCGCAACCACGCTTTCCGGTGGTGAAGCCCAGCGCATAAAGCTTTCCAAGGAGCTGGCCAGGCGGGATACCGGAAATACCGTGTATATTCTGGATGAACCGACGACCGGGCTTCACATGGATGATATCAAGAAATTGCTTTCTGTACTGAACCGGTTGGTTGAGTCGGGAAACTCCGTCATCGTGATCGAGCATAATCTCGATGTGGTCAAGTATGCGGATTATATTATCGACCTCGGACCCGAGGGTGGTGATGAGGGGGGACAGGTCATTGCCACCGGCACGCCCGAGCAGCTTGTGGAAATAGAAAATTCACATACGGGGCGCTATTTGAAAGATGCGCTGCAATTGAGTCAGCCGGCGATGAAGATGAAGAAGGCCGGGCGGATTGCGGGTTAAAAAAAGCCGCACGGAAACCGTGCGGCTTTTTTTAAATCTTTCCAAGTGTTGCAAATTGCCTGTTATATAATTCTACAGGGCTTGCAGCATCTCGGTGACCGTTCCAACCATGGGGGTTGCGTAGATCAAAATCAGTGAGATAACCAAGACGTAAATGGCAAGCGCCTCGATAAGGGCCAGACCGATAAGCATGCTGACGGTAACCTTTCCAGAAGATTCCGGATTGCGTGCGATACCTTCAACAGCTGCCTTGATGCCAAAGGACATTGCAAGACCACATCCGATGGCGGTGATTGCCAGTCCAAGGCTGGCAAGGGTAACAATCCGGGTAAAAAACTGTACTGCTTCGAGTTGGAATTCCATGTTACAACCTCCTTAAAGTGATTAAATTAACGGCTTCTTCCAAAAAATCATATTATATAATATATTGCCAAAAAGTATTTCCGTAGTTGTCAGTGTGCGTCTTCCATTGCCAGGCTGAAGTACATAATCGACAACAGGTAGAAAATGAATGCCTGTATCAGTGAAACGAAAACGCCTAACATCATCATGGGCAGCGGGGCAAAGAATGCGCCGGCCAGCATGAAGAGGATAAATAAAACAAATTCTTTTCCCATCATGTTTCCGAAGAGTCGAAAAGAGAGGGAGAGCACCCTTGCGAAATGTCCGATGATTTCAATGGGTGCGATCAAGGGGCCCATCCACCAGATCGGTCCGAGGAAATGCTTGAAATAGGACATTCCGGAATGTCTGACCCCGACATAATGGGTGTAGAAAAAGACG
>SLIE01000133.1 GCA_007135795.1 Desulfobacterales bacterium | reverse complement strand
TATGAATTTATCAAACTGACTGATTTCCGAATATGAGGAGATATGTTTCCTGAGCAACATCGGGCGGGCTTGGAGGACAGATCAAGACGAGTAAAGCAAGCATCCTGGACTGTCTGAGCCTGAAAGGCGAGTTTCCAGGAGGCGCGAAACGAGTCTTAGATCTGTCCCAAGCACTCACGGTTGATGAGGGAACATATCTCCCGTATTCGGAAATTAACCGATGGCGTCGTAAAAAGTTCCATCTGCACCGATTTTGTTCTTACAAGAGTTCCGGCATGCTCTCCGGGTGATCATTCAAGAAACGATATAACGTCGCCCTTCCGACATCCAGCAGCCGTGCAGCCCTGACTTTATTACCACCGGTCTTTTCCAGGGCCCGCCGAACGGATTTTTCGTCCAGTTTCCGGTGCGGCCCTCTTTTGGTGGCGGTCATGTCATTATCTCTTAATTCCATTGGCAAGTGAACCGGCTTTAGAACCTTTCCGGCACTCTTGACAATTGCAAACTGCAAAACATTCTGCAATTGCCGCACGTTACCTGGCCAATGGTAATCCATCAGAACAGACAGGGCTTCTTTTGATACGATCCGTGGAGTTTCGCCCCGGTTTTCCTGTGAAAATAAATCCAGGAGATAGTCGATGAGCAACGGAATATCATTCTTGCGATCCCGCAACGGCGGCAAATGTATCGGAATCACATTGAGTCGGTAATAAAGATCCTCCCGGAAGTTTTGATTACGTATCTCTTCGGCGAGATCCTGGTTGGTTGCACTGATAATACGCGTATTCACCGATATGGTCTTTTCCCCCCCTACCCTTTCGAATCTGCCTGTCTGAAGAAATCTGAGCAACTTGACCTGCAACTCCCTGGACAATTCTGCGACTTCATCCAGAAAGATTGTTCCTCCATCTGCAAGTTCGAAGCGGCCTTTCTTATCTTTTACAGCCCCTGTGAAAGCCCCCTTCACATGGCCGAACAATTCACTTTCGATCAGTCCGGAAGGAAGGGCCCCGCAATTGATTGGCACAAAAGGCCCACCACTGCGCCTGCTTCCATTGTGTATGGCCTCTGCAACGAGTTCCTTGCCCGTTCCGGTTTCCCCGTAGACATGAACGGGATAATCATAACCGGACAGATCTTGAATCTGTTGAAAAACCTGAAGCATTTTGTGGTCCTGCCCGATAATATTACCAAACCCCTTCATCTCACCAATCTTCATTTTATATCGGAGAATTTCGGTGATATCCTGGATAAGAGACAGCACACCAATGACGTTCCCCATTTCATCCCGAAGCGGCGTAACGGACATTTCAACATTCCTGCTCTCCCCGTATTTTGTAATAATATTGACCGGGTATTCCCTGTCATCTGAAATAATGGTCCGACTATCATCGTTGCGGGTAACGAACAGGCATTGCCCTCCGCAAAACGGAGACCCAAAAGCTTCGTGGCAATCTTTATGAAGAACCTCCTCCCGATCATACCCCGTTATCTTTTCTGCAGCATGATTGAAAAAGAAGATACGACGATCCAGATCATGGGCGATAATGCCCTCTTTCAGGTTATCGAGTATCCGGACAAGATTGCGGGAATCCGACATCAGTTCTTCAAAAATCAACGCCTTCATATCGTGTCTTTTCTTTCTTTTGTGATTTCACTTGTAAATGGTTCGGCTACGGAGACAATGCAGTCTTTGCATCGTTCCGGATAACGAATAACGCCATAACGTCCCATCTGTCAAGAAATGTCTCATTATTATGATACAAGAGAATCGCAACCACAAGAGGAAACATTGTACAAAAAGGGTTCCGGCAACCAGACAGGTATGGACTTTGGGATGTAGAGGAAGAATCAGCCGGGCAAGGGAACGGAACAGTTTACCCTTGCATTAATAACAGAACAGGACCGGCATACATTCCCAAGAAACGTTGCGGTCCTGCTCGAAAGTCTTTACTTGTTCAGTGTATCAGGAAACGCCCCGGGTGATGTTATCTTTCAATTGGGCGATCTGGATGCCAAGACCAATGCATTGCTTGCCATCGAGGCAACTGTCCGCGTCCTCGGGCTCAAGATATGTTTTCAATTCATGTTGATCTTTTTTGAGATCGACCACCCACGCCTTTCTTTCCTCATCGTACGTCACATCTACATTGATTCCGCATTCCCCTATATCGGGATAAATTTCTCTGATTTTGTCACAAAGCTCTTTTTTATCGTGCATGGTATCCTCCTCGTTAGTTCAAATGATAGCTTGATTACAAACGATCTCAAAAAAAAGCCGCGCCCCAGAGGGCGATTAGATTGTTTTAAGATAGCTTGTAGCATTATTCGCGTACTAAATATAGAAACAATATTCGTACCTGTCAACCAATGAGACCGAGAAAACGTTTTATGATGCCCCGGAATGTTAAGATCTCATCCCGGCACTCCAAAACCATTATTCGTAACGCCTTCTTATTTATTTACCGGTTCTTGACATAAGTCAATGTAATTGCGCTTCAATAAACGTAAAGTCAATATCAGAAAATGAGAATCACACATAAAGCAATAATTCAATTTATGCTTATTTTGTTCAAACGGAACCAAGTGACATTTTTGGATGCGTTAACGCAAAGCGCACACATCCTTAAAAGGAGGTCTTACATGAAATGCCCCGGACAAGACAGCAGATACTGGAAACCCGGATCCATATTTGAGACAGATTGTCCCCAATGCGGTATACTGGTGGAATTTTTCAAGGATGATCCGACCAGAAAGTGCGGTAGTTGCGGACACAAATTCGTCAACCCGAACATGGATTTCGGTTGTGCGGCGTATTGTCGGTTTGCTGATCAGTGCATTGGCGAACTGCCACCCGAACTGATGGCGGAACGGCAGGAGTTGATGAAAGACCGGATTGCCGTTGAAATGAAAAAGTATTTTTCAAAGGATTTTAAACGTATCGGACATGCCACGCGCGTTGCCCGGCATGCTGAAGCCATTGCCGGGGAGGCTGGCGGAGACCTGGCCGTGGTACTTTCAGCGGCATACCTGCAAGAAATCGGAATTCATGAAGCCCGGCGCAAACACAATTCCGACGATCGGCAATTCATTCAAATGGAAGGGCCGGCCGTTGCCCGGGAAATCATGGAAAAGGCGGGCGCGAGGGAAGAAATGACAGAAACGGTCTGCGATATCATTTCCGGCAATTGTTCTCCGGAAAACGAAATTAACTGTAAAATTGTCTCCGATGCCATCCGGATTGCAACCATGGAAGAAGAAAACAAGGGGAAAATTGTTGAACCGGCAGAAGTCAAAGAGACGTATAAAAAACAATTGCAGACCGAGAGCGCTAAAAAACGCGCTGAAAAGTTGTTTTTACAATAAGCACAAGGAGGGTTAATGATGAAAAACGTAAGAAAAATTATAGAAATAGATGATGCGTTGTGTGACGGTTGCGGCCAGTGCGTTCCCGCATGTGCAGAAGGTGCAATCCAGATCATAGACGGCAAGGCCCATGTCATATCGGACAATCTGTGCGATGGACTCGGGGCCTGTCTTGGGGAATGCCCCACTGGCGCACTGGAAATCGTTGAACGGGAAGCCGATGAATTCGATGAAGAGGCGGTTGAAAAGCATCTCAGCGACATCGAATCAAAATCAGAGCCCGAAGCGCCACCAATCGGAAGAGGATGCCCATCCCAGATGCTCAAAACATTTGTTGCCGCTGAACCCAGTCAGGACGAAACCGGGACAACACCTTCGGCCCTTACACACTGGCCGCTCAAAATCCGCCTCGTCCCACCCAAGGCGCCCTTCTTAAAAGGCGCTGATCTTCTGGTACTGGCCGATTGCGTGGCCGTTGCCTATACAAAACTGCACCAGGATCTTTTAAACGGGAAAGTCGTCATGATGGGGTGCCCAAAATTCGATGACGTCGAGGGATATATTCAAAAATTTAAAGATGTATTCAATACAGCCGGCATAAAAAGCGTCACCGTGGCGTCGATGGAGGTTCCCTGCTGCAGCGGACTGCCGTGGATTGTAAAAAAAGGCTTGGAAAAATCAGGTAAAGACTTGCCCTTGAACGAAATTGTGATCACTGCGAGAGGTGACGTGCTTTTGGGAAAAGACGACATGCCTCAAAAACAATCAGGTATAAAGGGCTAAATACGAAGAGGAAGCCTCTTGCGGCGCTGCGTCGAATTCCAACAACATTTTAGCGCCGGGATTTTACTCAACCTCGATGGCATTGTTAAAACATCCCGGGATACACGAAAATCAAAGAAGTCCTTTTTTTCATGTATCCCGGGAGTCTTTATGACATAAAAATAACGCAGGTATTTTAAAAAGCGGTCTCTTCAAGCATGCTATATTTGTTTCGAAGAAACCGGCAGAACCGATAAAACAGCGCAGGATGCACGCCTGATGACACGATCCGTGGTTGACCCGACCAAAAGTTCCTCTACTCTTCCCTGCCCTCTCACACCCAGGGCGATCAGGTCGATTTTATGTTGCTCCGCGTAAGCGATTAGTTCAGCATAGGGTTTTCCCACCAGTATCCGCGTCTGAACCTCACAACAATGAATCGCTTCCGGAGGAACTGTCTCTATGAGCCTATCCTTCAATGCGTCATAGATATTTTTCGGCAAAGG
>SLIE01000111.1 GCA_007135795.1 Desulfobacterales bacterium | reverse complement strand
TGTTTCGTTGATTTCAAAAAAATTGATCAGCCGGGTCTTGCCTGGTGTCGAGCTTGTTTTAACCAGGTTTTTACGTTTCACCAGGGTATTGATCAGTGAAGATTTCCCCACATTGGATCGACCTGCAAAAGCAATCTCCGGCAGATCCGTATCAGGGTATTGCCCCGGTTTAACAGCACTTTTGATGAATAGTGCGGACTTTATTATCACTTTAAATTTCCCCGGTAACGCATTTCTGCACCTTGTTTTATATCACCTTGTTCAAGGGATACTCAATAATCCCTTCGGCACCGTTTTCCAGAAGGACCGGTATCAGATCCCTTACCGTGTCCGAGCTGATAATGGATTCAAGAGAATACCATTGGGTATGATACAGTTTTGCCACGGTCGGTGCAGTCAGGGAAGGGACGAGGGAAACGATCTGTTCCAGTTTGTCTTCCGGGACATTCATCTTGATGCCAACCAGTTTCTCGGCGACCAGCGCCCCTTTCAGAAGCAGGGCAATCTGCTCAATTTTTTTTCGTTTGACCGGATTGGTCCAGGCCTCATGATTTGCGATCAATTGCGTATTGGTCTGCATCATTTCATGGATGATCCGAAGTCCGTGCGCACGGATGGTGCTTTCGGTTTCCGTGATCTCCACGATGGCATCGGCAAGTCCCGATACGACCTTCCCTTCTGTGGCGCCCCATGAGTATTCGATTTTTACATCAATATCATTTCCGGCAAAATATCGTTTGGTATAATTGACCAACTCGGTCGCCACTTTTTTTCCGGCCAGGTCCTTGAGTTCATGAAACGGAGAATCACTCGCAACTGCGATGACCCAGCGCGCAGGTCGTGCACTGACTTTTGAATAGATCAGATCCGCAACCACGTGAACATCCGAATCGTATTCAGCGATCCAGTCTTTTCCGGTCAACCCCGCATCCAGGGTACCGTTTTGCACATACACACCCATTTCCTGGGCCCGGCATAATGTACAATGGATCGTCGGGTCATTTATATCTGGAAAATAGCTCCGGCCATTGACATTGATCTTCCATCCGGAACGTTTGAACAGCTCAATGGTCGCGTTCTGCAGGCTCCCTTTGGGGATGCCCAGATTCAGTATGTCGTTCATTTTTGATAAACCTCTTCCGGGTTAAACAGTTTTTCTTTGTCAATTATCTCCGATCCGTTCTCTACCCTGGTATGAAAGCAGGATCCGTATCCCTTGTGACAGGCCGCGCCTCCGGTCTGTTCCACTTTCAGCAATATTGTATCCCGGTCACAGTCGATTCTGACCTCCCTGACCAGTTGGGTGTGCCCCGAAGTTTCACCCTTGATCCAGAGTTTGTCGCGGGACCTGCTGTAAAATGTGGCTTTCCCCGTTTTAAGGGTATTTTCCCAAGCCGCCTGGTTCATATATGCAAGCATCAGCACTTCCCGACTCTCATGATCGATCACAATTGCGGGAAGCAGGCCACCCGTTTTTTCAAAATCCAGTTTTACCATAATGTTCCTGCCTGTCCTGTATGATTTTATCCTTGCACAATAAATAAAGTTGACACATAATTGCCTGTGACGAAATACACTTTATTTTTCAAGCTAATTGATGAGTTGAATTAAATCCCTTAAGATTAAGAAACGAAAAAAACAAAGTCAATGTTTTTCTTCAAATTGAGATTATCGTCCATGCGGGGTTCTTAAAACAGTGAAATCCGGAGCTTGAGTTTACGTTATACGTCAGCAATATTGACAACCTCTTAAAAAGTCGCGGTCGGACGACTTTGTAAAAAGTTCAAGATTGATGCTTAGACAATCTCCAATAAAGGAGGGTGCTTTAATGTGCACGAAATTCTGAGAGATTGCATCGTAACGAAGACACCGGGCTTTTTACGAAGTCATCAAATTTTTATCCTTGAAAGTTTGCATCCCTGAGATGAGCTTTTCGGTCACCAGGATTTGACGAAAAGTCTGGATTTCGTTCCGGCACTGTAGTAGAAAAAAATTGAATTATTTTATCCGTGTCTTACATTTCAGAAAAGCCGATGTGTGTGTCAGGAATATGCATTCAAGGTGAAAGCGGCTCTCTGATACGGGTTGTGTGTTGAATATGAAGGGATACTGTATGGTCTTGGATAACTTTATGTAAAAATCATTAACAATGATGAAAAGGAAGGTGAAAAATGGCTGAAGGAATAATTGAAGTCAGTGATGCGACATTCGACGCAGAGGTAATCCAATCTGAAACCCCTGTTCTGGTTGATTTCTGGGCACCCTGGTGTGGTCCCTGCAAAGCCATTGCGCCTGTTCTAGAAGAGATCAGCAAGGAATTCCAGGGGCGTCTCAAGATAGCGAAATGCAATGTAGACGAAAATCCCTCAACACCTAGCAACTATGGCATTCGTGCGATTCCGACCCTGATATTTTTCAAGGGGGGAGAGAAGGTAGAGCAGATTGTTGGCATGGTGGATAAATCCAAGCTGGAACAAACCATTAATAACAACCTGTAGCGAGTGTATATGAGTCAGATAGATTACGACCTGGTTATTATTGGGGCGGGACCAGCAGGGATGACGGCGGCTCTATATGCCGGCAGGGCAAGACTTTCCGTACTGGTGCTGGAAAAAGCAGCACCAGGGGGACAAATACTGGTGACGGATTGGATTGAAAATTACCCCGGGTTTCCCGAAGGTATCAGCGGTCCCGATCTGATAGCGCTTATGCAGGCGCAGGTTAAGCGGTTCGGTGTGGATATACATACTGGTGAAGTTGTTTCAATGGATTTGACCGGAGAAGTAAAACGGCTTGATCTGCCGGATAAAACGATTACCAGCAAAACCGTCATTATTGCAACCGGCGCATCTCCACGCAAACTCGGCGTTCCCGGGGAAAACCGGTATTTCGGACGCGGTGTGTCCACGTGTGCGACCTGCGATGCGCCTTTTTTTAAAGATGCGGTGGTGGTTGCCGTCGGCGGTGGCGATACAGCCGTGCAGGAAGGCATCTTTTTAACCCGGTTTGCAAAAAAAGTTTACCTGGTACATCGGCGTAATCAGTTGCGTGCAGTGAAGGTTCTTCAGGAGCGGGCGGAACAGAATGAAAAAATAGAAGTCCTATGGGATTCAATGGTCACGGAAATTAAGGGGGGCGCTGAAGGCGTGAAAGCGGTAGCCCTTAGAAATGTTATAAGCGGGTTGGAAACCGAGATTCCTGCGGAAGGCTGTTTCATATGGGTCGGCACCGTGCCAAACACGTTGTTTGCCATAGGGCATGTGGCCATGGATGACAACGGGTTTATCATCACGGATAACCGGACTCAAACTAATGTTCCCGGTGTTTTCGCGATCGGGGATGTCAGAAACACGCCGTTGCGCCAGGTCGCGACAGCTGTGGGAGACGGAGCGATTGCCGCAAACGAGGCCATGCTCTATCTGGAATAATTGAAAATATTGTACGCCATGCCGGTGTTGCGGTATAAACAGATTCGTCTTTGAAAACGTTCTTGTTGACTGACGTTAAACCCGGAAATGGGTGTTTGTGATCTTTGGTGGTAACAGCTTGGTCAATTTGATGCACTCGTAAAAGTCAGAAATCGGTGAAGAGGGCTAAGTTCAAAGTTCCATATACAAGATACAAGGTGTGGTGATTGTTCATCTATGATAGCATATATATAATGTTTCGGCAAATGTACAATGGTTACAGCAAAGTAGATGAGACTTTTTTATGGTGTCATCAATTTTAGTAATAGTTTATCTGGAAGAGAAATGAAAAAATTTTTGTTTGCAGTGTGCTGTATGGTAATGATCATCAGTATTGCGGCTTGCGCCGGAAAAAAAGTTGAAAAATCGGCCCCGGAGCTTGCGGAAGAGGGAAGCGGCTATTTTGAAAAAGGTGATTACGTAAAAGCCATGGCGTCATACAATCGCCTTAAGGATTGGTATCCTTATAGTCCATATGCCAGGGAAGCCCAGTTAAGAGTGGCTGACAGTCATTATTATCTGGAAGAATATGAAGAAGCGATCTTTGGTTATCAACAATATGAACAGCTCTACCCGAATGACCCGGAAATACCTTATGTGATTTACCAGGTGGGGCTATGCCATTACGAGCGGTTAAGATCCGTTGATCGGACACAGGTGCCTGCAAGAAATGCCCTTGAGACGTTTGAGCGTCTTCGGTCCAGATTTCCTGCAAGCGAGTATGCAGAAAAAGTAACGCCAATGATTGAAAAATGCCTCGAGAATATGGCGGGCCACGAATTTTATGTGGGTCGCTTCTACTTCAGAGCGGGGCATTACCGTGCGGCAATGAACCGTTTCCAAAAAGTAATTCACCATTATCCGGATCATCTTGAAATTCAAAAGGAAGCGTCTGATTACCTTAAACTGGCGGAAAACCGGTTGGTTGAGCAAGACGAGACGCCCGATGGTCCGGAAGTGGGAAGGCCCCTTGAGCGCCCGTTCGGAGCGGATGCATTTACGTCCCCATCGCCTGATCCTGCGCCCGAACCCGTCCCCCCTTCGCCATTGCCATAACAGGGTGATCCCTTTACCCTTATTATTTATTGTAGAAAAGGCTTTACAAAAGGGGAGATACAAGGCATATACAATTGTTGCTTTTAGATGGTACTTATTCAAAAATGAGAAAATTTGTCCAATTTGTCCAGAGGTAAAAAAAACAGGGTCAAAAAGCAGGGGTAGGGGACAGGTTCATTGGATCTGTCCTCTGGTGTGTGCTTTTTTAGCATCTGGCAAGAAATAATATACCTGGAAGATTGAATACGTTAACCGGATACGGACGTTACCGGATATACAGAAGAAGGAGACAGCATGTCCAGAATGTGTGAATTGTGCGGAAAAAAACCAATGGTCGGATCCAACATCAGCCATGCCCATAATGTCAACAAAAGACGATTCAACCCCAATTTACAACGGGTGCGGGCACTGCATAACGGCAGTGTCAAAAGAATAAGCGTCTGTACGAGTTGTATTAAGTCGGGGCTTGTAATCAAGGCACCGAAGCAGTCTGTTGAAAAACGAGGCTAATTAAGCAAAGTATTATGGCTGAACCGAGGAGGCCAGGTTTAAGGACGTGAACGCGGCATTTAAGATCGATAAACGGGTATTCAGCTGAATTTTAATGTTCGTATCAGCCGGCGATAATGTCTTCAGGCAGGGGGAAGATCAGGTTCGTTTTACATCCGAAATTATCGGAACCTTTCTCAAGCCTGCCATAACCTGGTCCAGATGGTCGACATTTTGGACAACAATGGTAAAGTGAACCAGTACGACATTGTCGTCGCGGTGTTCGAGATGTACCTCGTTGATATTGGCATTTGCTTTGCTTATGGCGGTGGAAATGTCAGCCAGAAGGCCAACCTGATCATATCCGGCAACAGATAGTGATGCAGGGAATTTTTCATTGTCATTATATTTCCATTCAACATCGATGCGTCTGTCCGGATCCATCTTAAGTGCATTGATGCAAGAACTTCGGTGTATTGTTACGCCTTGTCCCTGGGTAATATATCCGGTTATCGAGTCACCTGGTACCGGATGACAGCAGTTCCCAAATTTGATCAGTATATCTTCCATCCCCTGGACCACCACGCCATCTTCCTTGCCGCGGCGTTTTTGATCTTCCTGCCGGGAGAGGACCTTTTCAATCAGGCTGGTTTCCTTTTTTTCCTGCGAATCGGGAACAAAATTCCGAATAACCTGCAATGGGGTGGTCTTGCCGGTTCCGACATTGGCGATCAGATCCTCAACCGTCTTGAAACCGAACTCTTCGGCGGTCTTCTCCATTTTATCGGTATTGACCAGCGCGTTGAAGTTGAGCTTATACTTCCGGAATGCCTTTTCACACATTTCTCTGCCCAGTGACAAGCTGCGCTCTTTTTCCTCTTTTCGTATGTGTTGGCGTATTCGGGATTTGGCTTTTACTGTTTTTGCTAAATTGATCCAGTCCTTGCTCGGCTGACTTCCTCTGGTGGTTATGATCTCTACGATATCGCCGCTTTTGAGTTGATAGGCCAGCGGAACGAGCCTGCCGTTGACCCTGGCACCCGTGCACTTGTTTCCCACTTCCGTATGGATGAGAAACGCAAAATCGATCGGAGTCGCTCCCTTGGGCAATGATTTGACGTCACCCGTAGGGGTGAACACAAAGACTTCATCCGGGTATAGATCGATCCGTACATTTTCCAGAAATTCTTCAGGGTCCCTGAAACTTTTCTGATTCTCCACCAGGTTTTGGATCCACGCAAAGGCTTTCTCGGTATTCACATCCTGGGTTTTGCCTTCCTTATAGCTCCAGTGCGCGGCAATCCCGTAGTTGTTCACAAGGTCCATCTCCCGGGTTCGTATCTGGATCTCCATTCGTTCCCCATACGGTCCGATCACGGTGGTATGAAGCGACTGGTACATGTTGGGTTTGGGAACGGCAATATAATCCTTGAATTTTTTTGGAATCGGCTTCCATTTGCTGTGTATGGTACCAAGCGCCCCATAGCATTCAGAGACGGTCTCCACAATTATCCGAAAGGCGATGATGTCATACACCTCTTCAAATTCGAGTCCCTGGGACTGCATCTTTTGATAAATGCTGTAGTAGTGCTTGTAACGACCCAGAACTTCGCAGGAAATCCCGGAGTGGGATAATGTCTCTTCGATCAGGTTGCGCACTGTCGTGACGTACTTTTCTCTTTCGCCCTGTTCTTTTTTAACGAAATTTTCGATCCGTTCGTATTCTTCAGGATATGCGTAGTAAAACGCATTTTCCTCAAGTTCCCGCTTCATCCAGTAAATACCTAATCTGGCGGCGATCGCAGCGTAAATATCCAGCGTTTCCTGGGCAATCCGTTTTCTTTTTTCAGCAGATTTATGATAATGTAGCGTCTGGATGTTGTGGAGCCGGTCAGCGAGCTTGACCAGTATCACGCGGATATCATCTGCCATGGCCAGGATCATTTTTCTGGTGTTTTCAGCCTGGCGGTGCTGATCACTGGAAAAAGGGAGCGAGCTTATCTTTGTCACGCCTGAAACGATATGGGTCACATCCTTGCCGAAGATGTTATAGATTTCATCGGCAGTGGAGTGCGTGTCCTCAACCACGTCGTGCAACAGACCGGCGGCAATGCTTACGGGATCGAGTTTCATATCGGTCAGGATATTTGCGACTTCAAGGGGATGCGCCAGGTAAGGCTCTCCGGAAAGTCTCAACTGGCCCGCATGGACCCGTGCTGAAAAAATATAGGCCCGATCAATGATGTCATCATCGACATCCGGGTAATACTCATATAGCTTATCTAATATTTCGGTAATACGTATCATTTAAGTTTTCGTTTCGTAACCCGTTGAAGGGCATCAATAAGCTTTGGCAAAGACAACCCGCTTTTTACTCGGTTTGGAACACTCGATGCAGCTGCCTGCTTCTTCCTTCCCGTCAAACGGTATGCAGCGGATGGTAACGTTTAATCGATTTTTTATGGTGGTTTCACAATCGCTCCCACCGCACCAGTGCGCCCTGGCAAAACCACCATGAATTTCAGGTTGTTCTTTGTTTACAGGGGTAAAAAATGCGTCAAATGAGCTCATATCATCGAAATCGTGTGTGTTGCTTTCCCTGAAAGCAAGGGCTCTTTCAAATAGATTTTTCTGGATATCGTCCAATATACCGATAATGTCACTCAGAAAGGTTTCTTTTGTAACGGATCGGCTTTGTTTTCGATCCAGGTCCCTTCGTGACATGAAAACAGCATTTGAAGCGATATCCTTGGGGCCGATTTCAACCCGAACGGGGATTCCCTTTTTGATCCATTCCCAATTTCGGGTCCCCCCGATATTTCGGGCATCGACTTCGACGCGCAGTGGCGTCCCATGATACAAAATATTTCGAAGCTGCCTGGCAAGCTCCTCGGTATAGGTCATTACCGCTTCGTTTTCTTCCGGCTTCTTGAGTATGGGAAGCAACACCACGTGCGCTGTTGCAACCCGTGGTGGTAAAATCACCCCGTTATCATCTCCGTGGGTCATGATCAGACCGCCGATAAGCCGGGTTGAAACGCCCCAGGAGGTTGTCCACGCGAGCTCTTCTTTCTCCTCGGCTGATTGGAACCGTATACCGGAGGCTTTGGCAAAATTTTGTCCAAGAAAATGTGATGTCCCGGCCTGGAGGGCTTTTTTGTCCTGCATCATGGCTTCGATGCACATGGTCGTTTCCGCTCCCGGGAATTTTTCAGCTTCACTTTTGTCACCGGTTATCACCGGGATGGCGAGAAGTTCTTCTGCAACTCGTTTATATACATTAAGCATCATACAGGTCCGGTCAATGGCTTCCTGTTTCGATGCATGAACGGTATGCCCTTCCTGCCACAAAAATTCACTGGTTCTTAAAAACACCCGGGTGCGCATCTCCCATCTGACCACGTTTGCCCATTGGTTTATCAGCATCGGCAGATCCCGGTGACTTTTTATCCACCTGGAAAAGGCATCGCCAATAATGGTTTCGGACGTGGGCCGAACGATGAGCGGCTCACTCAGCTTGCCGGCCGGTACCAGGCGTCCGTCTTCTCCCTTTTCCAGCTTGTGATGCGTTACCACGGCACATTCCTTGGCAAATCCTTCGACATGCTCGGCTTCCTTTTCAAGAAAGCTTATTGGAATGAAGAGTGGAAAATAGGCGTTTTTAACACCCGTCGCCTTGAACATGTCGTCTATTTGCCGCTGTAAACTTTCCCACAGCCCGTAGCCCCAGGGTTTAATGATCATGCATCCCCGAACCGGTGATATCTCGGCCATTTCCGAGGCTTTGACCACCTGTTGATACCATTCGGGGTAGTTCTCGAACCGGGTCGGTGAAATTGCGGTTTGTTCCTTTTTTGACATATCTGGTCCTTTCCGATATTCTGATGGTGAAATGATTTCAGAATAAAATAATTAAACGAATATCTGATCGTTGATAGCTTTTTACAAAGTCGTCACTGTTGTTCAAGTTCCGTAATGGCCGCCAGCAGCGCTTCAACCAGGTCGCTTTGAGGAAGCTTTTTAACGACTTTTCCCTTTTTAAATAATATTCCCATATCCCGTCCCCCGGCAATGCCCACATCGGCCTCCCTGGCTTCTCCGGGTCCGTTTACCACGCAACCCATAATGGCGACTTTTACCGGAAAACTCATGGTCAGGAGGGCTCTTTCCACTTCTTCGGCGATGGAAAACAGATCGATTTCACACCGGCCACAAGTGGGGCACGATATAATTTCCGGTCCCCGCCGCCGGATGCCAAGTGATTTTAAAATTTCATACCCCACCCGCACTTCCTCGACAGGGTCCCTTGTCAACGACACACGGATCGTGTCGCCGATGCCTTCCATGAGCAGAGTGCCGATTCCGACGGCTGATTTAACAATGCCGGGATAGAGGCCGCCTGCTTCCGTGACCCCGACATGAAGGGGAATATCCGATTTAGTCGAAAACAGGCGATAGGCCGTTATCGTCTTTAGCACATCGGATGATTTCAGTGAAACTTTTATCCGGTTGAAATCGAACGATCCCAGAAGGTCAACATGGTTTATGGCGCTTTCCACCAGCGCCTCGGGAGCAGGTCCCTGATATTTTTCTATAAGTTTTTTTTCAAGCGAACCGGAATTAACACCGATGCGTATGGATGTACCGTGATCATTTGCGGCATCGACAATTTGCTGGATGCCCATTTTCCCACCAATGTTTCCAGGATTGATGCGGATTGCGTCAGCCCCGGATGCGATAGCGGCAACAGCGAGTTTGAAGTCAAAATGAATATCGGCTATAAGGGGTATGGCGATTTGTTTCTTGATCTCCCGGATCGCGACTGCAGCATCGGTGTCTGGAACCGCCACCCGGATAATTTCGCAACCTGCTGATTCAAGGCGCTTTATCTGGGAGACTGTTGAGGGGATGTCATCCGTGGGGGTATTGGTCATGGACTGGACGCTGATGGGTGCTCCAGCCCCTATGGGCAGGCTGCCGACAAAAACTTGTCTGGTTTTTTTCCGTGAGATTTCATTGGACATTTTATATATTTACTTGGGATAGTGATTGATCGGTTGTGTTGGAAAACAATATTAAATTGAAATTTTATCAAATTGGGGGGATGAGGGCAAGTATTATAAAAAGGGGGAAGGGGAAAGGGAGGTCTAAGGCAGGGATTTGTTAGACGGCATCCCCCCTTGGGAGCGCCAGGCTCCTGCCTGGCATCTATATCGCGAAGCGGTATCCAAGCCCCACAAGGAGAAGAAGCGCCTCATGAAAAACTGAGGACTTGGGTGTTGTCAATCGATAACGGTATCCAAGGCATAACAAAATGCTCTTTGACACGAATGGCCAAGTGATCGGCATCGTTAAAACCCGTTATTTTCAGACAATCCGGAGTGGGCTGTAGGGTGGGGGTTATGGGAAATATGAAAAGGGAGAGGGGTTGCGTAATATGGAAGAGCAGACAACGTATGATGATGTGAAAATTCGTAAGATCGTTATAAAGCATTCGAGTAAGGGTGAATTGGCCTGTAAGCGGGCTTTTGACGCGGCTGAGGCGCTTGGCGTGGAACCGGGGGTGATTGGTCAGTATGCAGATGCCATGGGGTTGAAGTTGGTGGCATGCCAGCTGGGTCTGTTTGGGTACAGGCCGGAAAAAAAGATTGTGAAGGCAGCGGGTAAGGTTGATCCGGCACTTGCGGATGTAATAAGAGAAAATATAGTGAACGACCGGTTGCCCTGCAGGGCTGCATTTAACATCGCCGGGGAAATGGGATTGAGTAAAATGGATGTGAGCAGTGCTTGTGAGGCCCTTGGTATAAGGGTGAATCCCTGCCAGTTGGGTGCATTTTAATACAGAAGGAATGGTTGAGACGCAGTCTTTTGGGGAGTCGTCAGCAGTTGCAGCAGTAATAGAATCGTACCCGCCACCCTGGGGAGCGCATACCCCCCGTGCGACCTATACGAGCGATACCGGGGTCCCCATCGTAGTCAATTCACGCTCTAAGCCCGGAGAACAGGTTGGACCGGGTTATTTCGGCCCAACCTTGTATTTCCGTCCAATGCTGGCGTAAGATTTTATCTTAAAAACGGGTTGGTCCGTTTTTCCTCACCAATGGTTGTGTCAGGGCCATGTCCTGTAAAAACCTTTACCTCGTCACCCAGGGGAAACAGCTTGTTTTTGACACTTGCGATGAGGGTGTTGTAATCCCCTCCGGGAAAATCCGTTCTTCCGATCGACCCTGCAAAAAGGGTATCCCCAACAAAGAGGTAGCCGTTGGTATGGAAAGAAATACCGCCCAGGGAATGTCCGGGTGTATGAATCACCTTTAATGAGATGCCCCCGAAAGAAATTGTATCGCCATCACTGATGAGCATATCCGGTGGCGGAGAATTTTCTGCGGACATTCCAAAGGATGCCGCCGCCATGCCGACTGCGTCGAGCATCGGCACATCGTCCGGATGGATTGCGAGTTGTGCCCCGGTGACCTCTTTTAATCGCTTGTTGGCCCCCACATGGTCGAAGTGACCATGGGTATTCAGGATGTATTTTACCGTGAGCTTATCCTCGGCCAGGGCTTTCAGTATCCGATCAGGTTCGTCACCGGGATCGATAACCGCGGCATGTCGCGTCTCATCGCAACCAATGATATAACAGTTTGCCATTATCGGACCGACTGCGAGTGTTTTTAAAATCATACACGGCCTCCTTCTTTTTATTCCGGTTTGTCTTTCCCGGTTCTTTTTTTGGCGTTTTCAATGATTTCCAGAATCGATGTCACCTTGTGCTTAGGCTTTTTCCGGGTCAGTTGACGATATTGCCCAGCCGACAGATGTGTCTTCAGCCAGTCGTCGACATCGAAGATTTCCCACCAGCAGTCGAAGACTTTCCAGCAGGGCAAGTCATTGTCATCGCTCATCAGGCAGTAATTAAAATTGATATCATGCCCCAAACGGGGACAACGTTGTTTCAGTTGCCCGGTATCCGGTTTTTCATGAGCGTTGCCGTCCATATTATTATCCTTCTTGAACCGGTATGCTAACTGCTTTTAAGATTTTTGGGTTTCGGGTAATCCGCAAAAATCTTTTCGGATTCGGCAATGATATCTTCCGGCAGTTCAATATCTTTCAGATTACCTGCCAGGTATGCCTCGTATGCGCCAAGGTCGAGAAGTCCATGACCGCTCCAGTTGAAAAGGATCACTTTCTCCTGTCCTTCTTCCTTCGCTTTGAGCGCTTCTTCAATAACCGCTGCAATGGCGTGATTTGTTTCGGGCGCCGGGATGATCCCTTCGGTTCTGGCCATCAGAATCCCCGCGGCATACGCCTTGCTCTGTGTAACGGATCTTGGTTCGCAAAGCCCCTCATCCACCAGCTGACTCACTGTGGGGGCCATGCCATGATATCGCAGTCCGCCCGCATGAACAGGTGGCGGCACGAACGCATGGCCGAGGCTGTGCATGGGAAGAAGCGGGGTGTACCTTGCGGTATCGCCATGATCATATACAAAAGGGGCCCGGGTCAGGGTGGGACAGCCTGCCGGTTCCACGGGGTAGATGTCGATGTGTTTTCCGTTGATCTTGTCCCGGATGAAGGGAAACGCGAGCCCTGCAAAATTGCTTCCGCCGCCGGCGCATCCAATGATTATATCGGGATAATCCCCAACTTTCTCCATTTGTTTTTGCGCTTCAAGCCCGATGATCGTCTGGTGCAGCATGACATGGTTGAGTACGCTTCCCAGGGAGTATCGGGTTTTGCCGGTTTCATCGCCAACTGCCGCTTCAATGGCTTCACTGATGGCAATTCCCAGGGTGCCCGGGGTGTTCGGGTCTCTTTCGAGCGCTTCCCTTCCGGCCTTGGTTTCCATGGATGGGCTCGGGACGCATGTCCCCCCCCATGCCGCCATCATGGTTTTCCGGTACGGTTTCTGGTCAAAGCTGATCCTCACCATGAAAACCTTGCACTCGATACCAAAATGACCGCAAGCAAATGAAAGTGCGCTTCCCCATTGTCCGGCCCCGGTTTCGGTGGTGATTTTTTCAATGCCGAAAACCTTGTTGTAATAGGCTTGAGGTACAGCCGTGTTGGGCTTGTGGCTACCGGGAGGGCTGGTCGATTCGTTTTTAAAGTAGATTTTTGCGGGTGTGCCAAGCGCTTTTTCCATATTGTAGGCACGCACCATGGGAGCGGGGCGCCATATGCTGTAAACGTCGAGCACTTCATCAGGGATATCGATCCACCGCTGGGTGCTGACTTCCTGTTCAATCAGGTTCATGGGAAACACCGGGGCGAGCGCATCCGGGTTGATCGGGTTGCCGTCCGGACCGAGCGGTGGGTTCATTTTAATATCGGCCAGGATATTGTACCACTTGCGCGGCATTTCGTCCTGGTTCAGAAAAATTTGTCGTTTTTTCATGTATGGCTCCTTTCTGTGCCCCCTTCTATAGAATGCTGATGTATGCTGTCTAATATGCCATTAATGAAAGCCCCCGATTTCTCGCTGCCGAATTTCTTGCCAATATCGACAGCCTCGTTGATGGCGACTTTGTTGGGGATATCATCCTTGTAAAAGATTTCGTAGATTGCGATTCGAATGATATTCCGATCGACGGTCGAGATTCTGGTAATTTTCCAGTTGCTCGATGTCTTGGCAATGACCTTGTCAATTTCCTTTAAATGCTTGAAAACACCTGTTACCAGATCGAAAAAATAGTCCTGGCCGGAATCCGGTACACTCATCATCTGACAGAGTTCCTGGACCATCTCCAAACTGTATTCTTCGTGATATTCTTCAAGCATATCAATGCTGAAAAGTGCCTGAAGGGCGTATTCTCTTGATTTGCGCCGTGTTGTCATGTTTTTTTACGGGCTCATGTTGCCGAACAGATTTGCCATTTCAATGGCTGCGATCGCTGCATCCCACCCTTTGTTCCCCGCCTTTGTGCCGGCTCTTTCGATGGCCTGTTCAATTGTGTCTGTGGTGAGTACACCGAAAATAATCGGTACACCGGTATCCATGGATGCAGATGCAATCCCCTTGGAGACTTCCGCACTGACGTAATCGAAATGGGGGGTAGCGCCGCGTATGACGGCTCCCAGGCATATGACGGCATCGTGCTGATTTTTTCCTGCGATCCTTTTGGCCACAAGGGGGATTTCAAAGGCACCGGGAACTTTGATGACGGTGATATCGCCATCCGCGGCACCGCTCCGAATAAGGGCGTCAATCGAACCGGAAAGAAGTTTTTCCGAAATAAAGTCGTTAAACCGGCTGACAATGATGGCAAAGCGTTTACCGCTTGCATTCAGATTGGCTTCTATAAATTCAGGCATGGGTTTTCCTTTTGGTTTTATCATCATCCTTGGGGTCGATGCTCAAGTAATGTCCCATCTTGAGCTGTTTGCATTCGAGGTAGCACTGGTTGAACTTGTTGGCCGTCACTTTTATGGGAACCTGCTCCACCACGGTGATGCCGTATCCTTCCAGGCCGACGATTTTTTTGGGGTTGTTGGTGATAAGACGCATTTTCTGAATCCCCAGATCAGCGAGTACCTGGGCGCCTATGCCGTAATCACGAAGGTCTGCCTTGAAACCGAGTTTTTCATTGGCCTCAACGGTGTCATACCCCTGGTCCTGCAGCACGTAGGCCTTGAGTTTGTTGACCAGGCCGATGCCGCGGCCCTCCTGCCGGACATAAAGCAGCACCCCGGTGCCTTCTTCATCGAGCATTTTCATGGTCTGGTGAAGTTGTTCGCCGCAATCGCACCGCAGGGATGCAAAAATGTCACCTGTCAGACATTCGGAATGAACACGGACCAGGGTCGGTATTTCCGGATCAATATACCCTTTGATCAATGCGATGTGCTGATAATCGTCGATATCGTTTTCGTATACGATAACCTTGAATTCACCGGCCACTGCTGTCGGGATGGATGTTTCCACTACCTTGCGCACAAACGATTCATTGCGCATCCGGTATTCGATCAAGTCCGCAACCGTGCATATGCCGATGCCGTGTTCCTCGCTGAATTTTTCAAGCGCAGGCATCCGTGCCATGGTACCGTCCTCATCCATTATCTCGCATATGACACCGGCCGGTTTCAGCCCTGCAAGGCGGGCCAGGTCCACTGATCCTTCGGTCTGACCGGTCCTGACAATTACACCGCCGCGCCTGGCCCGCAAGGGGAATATGTGACCGGGACGGACCAGGTCGTCAGGGGTTGCATCGTCGGCAATGGCCGTTAGAATCGTTTTGGCACGATCCGCGGCGGAAATGCCGGTTGTAACCCCTTTTTTCGCCTCGATTGAAACGGTAAAACCGGTGGAAAAAGGGGAAGTGTTGTGGCTTACCATCATCGGCAGATTAAGTTGGTCAACCTGCTCCGGGGTCAATGTAAGGCAAATCAATCCGCGACCATAGCGGGCCATGAAGTTGATCGCCTCCGGCGTAACCGCCTCGGCTGCCATGGTCAGGTCACCTTCATTTTCCCGGTCTTCGTCATCGACAAGAATGACCATTTTCCCGGCGCGTATATCCTCGATGGCCTGATCGATCGTTAAGTGTCCCATTATTTGTATCTCCGTATATAATATAAATAAAAACAAATGATATGTGATCGTAAGTAACGGGTTTCCTGGAAACCAGGCACGCATTTCGTAGTGAGCACCGGGTTACAGAAACCCGCTTTTCGCGAGCATTGCCATGTCGATACCGGATTTTTGATCATTTGCCGGTTTCTCCGCAGCGTTCCCGGTTACAAATTTCTCCACGTATTTGCCGATAATATCGGTTTCAATATTGACGCGATCTCCAGGTTTCCTGAATCCGAGTGTCGTAATGGTTGCCGTATGCGGAATGATGGTCACTTCGAAACCATTTTCTTCACATGTATTGATGGTCAGGCTGATGCCGTCCACGGCAATTGATCCTTTTTGAATCATGTACCGGGCCAGTGCTTTATCCACCATAAATCCGATTACCAGAATATTGCCATGGTTCCGGATATATTTGATTTCCCCTTGTCCGTCAATATGTCCTGACACAAGATGACCATCCAACCTGTCCGTGAGTTTCATGGCCCGTTCCAGGTTTACCCGGGTTCCGGGTTTAATATTACCCAAGGTCGATCGGGTCAGGGTTTCCGGTGATACGTCAACGGCAAACCGGGCGCCTGATAATTCAACTGCCGTGAGGCATGCGCCGTTTACGGCGATGCTGTCGCCAATCTTTGTGGATGACAGATCGATATCCGCCAGAATTTCCATGCGGCTGCCGGACCCGGCAGGACGAACGCCGACGATGGTTCCGATTGTTTCAATGATGCCCGTAAACATGATGTTATGCTTTAATTTAAATGTTGAAAAATGGTATTGGATTATTCATAATGCATTTTTCCACAAATGAAAACCCGCCATTTAAACATTGCCTGACATACAGGCGATAAAATTGGTGATACAATTGCGCAAATCAGATGCGATGTGCGTAATTGCAGGATAGACAGAAAAACATGTTTATTATCCC
>SLIE01000007.1 GCA_007135795.1 Desulfobacterales bacterium | reverse complement strand
TTTACCCGGAACAAGGGGTGACCAAGGCCGATCTGGCCCGGTATTACGAACGGATTTCCGACTATATCCTGCCGCATGTAACGCATCGGCCGCTATCCCTGGTCCGTTGCCCCAGGGGAAGAGGCGGGGATTGCTTTTATCAGAAGCATTTTCCTGAATCGCTCCCTGACTTTGTCCGAGGCATCGAGATAAAGGAAAAGAAAAGTGCTGAAACCTACATTGTCATCGACGATATTCGAGGGCTCATCAGCCTCACACAAATCGGGGTACTGGAAATTCATCTCTGGAATGCCCGTGAAGATCGAATCGAAAGGCCGGATCTGATGATCATGGATATCGATCCGGCCCCGGGGGTAGGGCTTGCAACCGTGATGAAAGATACCCGCCTGCTGCATGATTTCCTTAACGACATCGGTCTGCGAAATTTCCTGAAGACTTCCGGCGGAAAAGGGTTTCACGTGGTCATCCCCCTGGTCAGGCGTTCCGACTGGGGCGAGGTGAAAGCGTTTGCCGGGGCAATTGCCCGCCAGATGACCCTTGCCTATCCGGATCGCTTTGTAGACACGATGAGTAAAAAAAAGCGGGAAGGAAAAATATTTATCGATTATTTCCGAAACACCCGGGGAGCCACCAGCATTGCCCCCTATTCGACCCGGGCCAGACCTGGCGCCCCGGTTTCCGCCCCGATAGCCTGGGACGAATTAATGGAAACCGCCCCTGACGCATATCGGGTCGAAAATATTGACAGCCGCATCAATACCCTGAAAACACGGGAAGACCCCTGGAAGGAGTTTTACAATTCCGCCCAATCCATCACCAAAGCCATGAAAAAAAGAGTTGGCTTGTAAACGCGTGCGTGTGATCATAATGCACATTCTGGTTCTATAAAACCACCCGGTTCCGTCCGCTGTTTTTTGCCCGATACAATGCCTTGTCCGCCTTCTCCAGAAGATGGTGGTGGTCCTGGTCGAGCGATGGTACGCAAGAGGCGATACCG
The DNA here is from genome assembly GCA_007135795.1 of Desulfobacterales bacterium. Lineage (GTDB taxonomy): Bacteria > Desulfobacterota > Desulfobacteria > Desulfobacterales > Desulfosalsimonadaceae > B1SED10-16. The sequence goes on along the minus strand of SLIE01000007.1, from coordinate 15,580 downwards.
AAGCTCATCGTGGTCTGGATCCGATATTTAGAATAGGGAAAAATGAGTTTTTCGACTTTGGTCCGAACCTGCTCCGAGAGCTGAGTTGCCTGATCCGCTTTTTGGTTCAGAAGAAGAACGACAAACTCCTCGCCGCCATACCGGGCCAGGAAATCCGTATCCCGCTTGAAGACGTCGGACAGGATTCCGGCGATCTTTTCAAGGTATGCATCTCCCGCAAGGTGTCCGTACGTATCATTGATGGGTTTAAAATTATCAATATCGCAAATTATAATGGTGAGATACATTGAATTTCGGGCAGCCGTTTTATACTTGATATTGAACATTTCATCAAAATAATTCCTGTTGTAGAGCCGGGTCAGACTGTCTATCCGACTCATCTTCTCGATTTCTTCGGTTTTTATTCTTAGCTGATGCTCGTTTTCAAGGGCGTCCCAGTATTCACGGTTTCCGCGAAAAGCGATGATCGTCATGTAAGCGGCAAACAATATGAACAGAAAGATCAGGACGATGTTAATTCGCAGCAACCCCATCATGACAATCCCGGGGAGAAGCATAAGAAGATTATAGAACAAAGCAACAATTCGTGCGGGGATAAAGGAGACGACGCCTCCGGCATTCAGACCTGCCGTACTCGTGAGCATAAGCATTTTCGTCATCTCTTCACCCGGCTGAACCAAAACATATGCAAACCCGGCTCCCCATATGAAAGCGGTTGCATAAACGCTTACAAAAAAAACACCCTGATTTACTTTGGGGCTCAGGCGATCGAACCGGTCGAATGCATAAAAATGGATGACCCGAAAAATCGACACACCGACCATGGCACACAAAAAAAAGACTGATGCTGTATAATACCTCACATAAAAACCGTCCGCAAAAAGTACGGCAATGGTGATCACGACATAGAAATACATCCCCATTGTAGAACGATTTCTTAGATCATTTATTACACGCTGGCTTCTGTGATGTCGTTGAAATTCCATTATTTCCAAAATTTACAAGAGTCTGAACGAAATAATTGGCCGTCAGGATTAAAGGATCTAACCAATAGGTTTTCGTGCTCTTTTGTTCGGGGCGGGAAAATATATTTCTAAACATAGATCAGAAAAACAACAAAAATCAAGTAACAGTTTTACAAATCAGGATTGCACAGTTGCTTGCAGAGCGGATATATTATATTGGAAGGATCTGAATGCGAAGCAGAATCTTTTGTTTGGAGACTACAATAACCGAGCTATCGCTCGGGAATGGGCCAGGCAGGAGCCTGGCGCTCCCAAGTGGGGTGGTGCATGGCGCATCGACTTTAATGCTATTGCCCGGGTTTGAGCTGGCAAGCGGGATGCCGGTGGTGGCCAAGTAATTTATAAGCTGCCCGAAAGGAAGTGCACCTTCCTTCGGGCAGGTTGTTATTCATCACTTTTCATCGATCCCGCACAATTTCTTCGCAAGTTTCTGCTTTTCTGGCGTATTCGACTGTCTGGATATCATGATCCGCTGGGCCTGGGGAGATCCGGCGCCGTGCATCGATTCGGTCAGATAGCCGACGGCTGCGGTCCCCAGGGTGAGGTTTTCGATCAGGCGCAAAATCCTGAAACGATTTTCTGTGGAAACGTCCTTGTTCCCCTGGTAATATTTCTCAAGCCACTTACCGACCTCCGGTGATTTAAAATCCTCGGCCGACGGGAGCGTGACCATCAGACCGCCCGCAATATCCTGGGCCAGACGCGCAATCTCATAAGGGAAACGGGTCACGTTCTGCTTGGACACATTGGCCAGCAAGGTGTTGACGCAATAGGTGCCGCTGGCTTCTTCGCGACCTTCGGCTGCGCATGCCAGTGATCCGCAAAAAAGGGTCTCGTTCAGATGAGTCATCTCGATGAGCTTGTCTTTGATATGGGATGCATTTTGCACGCCATTGTACTCGGCGATGGTCTGGGAAGCACCGATCAGCACATCCCCAACCCCGGACTTGCAGGCATAACTCTGCCGATGATAAGAGGCAAAGCGCTCCACAAGGGGTCCGGCAAACTCATGTTCCTTGTAAAGAAACACCCTCTCCCAGGGAACGAACACATCGTCAAAAACAACCAGTGCTTCATGTCCGCCGAAAACGGGATTCCCGGTGTCCAGGGGGTTGGTTTCGGTTTTACGGGTATCACAGGACTGCCGGCCCATAATATAGGCGATCCCCGGCGCGTCACTGGGAAGCGCGAACGAGACGGCATAATCCTTGTCTTCTTCCCGCATGGCGATTGTCGGCATGACGATGATCTCATGGGAGTTCACGGCACCGGTCTGATGCGCCTTGGCCCCCCTGACCACAATGCCATCGTCTTTTTCAGCCACCACGCGAAGAAACATGTCCGGGTCCGGCTGTTTGTGCGGCGGAAGCGAACGGTCCCCCTTGGGGTCGGTCATGGCGCCGTCACAGGTGAGATCCTTTTCCTGCACATGTGCCAGATATTTCAAAAACCGTTCATTGTACCGGGTATCGTATTTCTTGTCGATATCGTAAGTGACGATGGAAAGGGCGTTGAGTGCATCCATCCCCACGCACCGCTGAAAACAACACCCTGTGTGACCCCCTAAAAGACGTCCCATCTTGGTTTTATTCACCAGGTCCGTTGTACTCTGGTGAATATGGGTAAAACGATTTATTTTTTCCCCATTGAGGTGAGACGTGGCGGTCATTATATTTTCATGTTCCGACTGGTGAGCCATTTCGTAAGTCTTTGCCACCGCGTTCATGGAGGGCCGCAAAATAGGATCATCCACGGGGTTTTCAACCCGCCTGCCGAACATGTACACGACAAGATCAAGTTTTCGCAGGCTCTCTTCATATTGCTGCGCGGTCATCATCATGACTCAGTCTCCTTCTCTTTACTTTTTAACAGTAGCGGCGATTTGGCAAGTCGATAATCTTCAATGATTATGATATAAACAATGCTATCATGCAAGATACAACCTCTCCGAGCCCACGGAATACAATGGAAAAAAAGAAATACTGCTGTGTTATTTCATTTACCGCGATGACAATATATAGAAAAATTGACACCAACCGGGCATTCATATAACATTAACTCATTGCTCGCGGCTACCCCTTAGCATGTAAAAACTCTTAAGCATAACCCTTTTACAGGAGAACCCATGACAACGGCAAGAGACATTATGACAAAAGACGTGATCACCCTGACCCCGGAAACCGATATTCTCCAAGCCGCCCGGGTCCTTCTTGACAACGGCATCAACGGCGCTCCGGTAATCGATGAAAGCGGCCGCGTAACAGGCCTTTTATGTCAAAGCGACCTGGTCATTCAACAGAAGCGGCTCCCCATCCCGAGCGTTTTTGCCCTGCTTGACATGGCCATACCCCTCAAATCCTCACGACAGATCGAAAAACAGGTCAACAAAATGGCTGCCCTGAAAGTTTCTGAAGCCATGACTGAAAACCCGGTCACGGTAAATCCGGATACCGATATTGAAACCATTGCCGCGCTCATGGTGGACAACAACTTCCACACCTTGCCGGTTGTTGAAAATTACCGCCTGGTCGGTGTTATCGGCAAGGAAGACGTGCTGAGAACATTGCTTCCAAAACCCGGCGACAACAAACAATAAACCATCATCAACCAAAATAGACTCTGTTGTAATCGATCCACCGGATATTTAGTGCCCGAACGAAAACCAGGATTTTTCGTCAAGGTCAAGGACAGCGAAAATTTTAACCGCAGGAATACTGAGCGTATTTTGAGGATTAAAATTTGAGCCGGACGCAGAGATTGGCGAAAAAGACGGTTTTCGTTCAGGCACTATTTAAATTGATGATCAGACAAACCATGGCATTACACTATGACAAAGCAGTTGGATGGACATGACAGGGATTTTTTCAGGCTTGTCGCCCGTGCCGGATTCATCAACCAGTTCAGCAAACAGCGGGTAGAGCTGGAAGAAAGGATCGCAGATGTGGCGCCGGGTGCGAAAAGAAAGGTGCGCACTGAGAAATTCCTCTCGGAAATCACAAACCGGTTATCAATACTGGGAGAAGCGGGAAAGGGGAAACTGGACGCTTTTGAAGGGGAAGACCGGGAGATTGTGAAAAAAGTCTTCCTCGTCGAACTTTTTTACAAGTTCAAAGACCATTTCGATCAACTCATCAACACCCAGATCGAAAATGACCCGCCGCCGTTGAAAATACCATTTTATAACGAACTTTTATCCGCCATGGCGGTGCGGGGGTTCTCGGAAGCGGATTTTCGGCATTACCTGGCACTGGGCTTCCAGATCAGGCGGGCGTTTTACTTCATAGACCGCAACCTGATCGGAAACTCGGATTCGATGAAAACCCTCCGGCTCGAGTTGTGGAACAACGTCTTCACCCACGACATCCATCTTTATGACCAGTATCTCAGGCACCGCATGGAGGATTTTTCAACCCTTCTCCTGGGGGAGACCGGAACTGGTAAAGGGACTGCCGCAATGGCGATCGGTCGCTCCGGCTACATTCCGCTTGACCGCCGCAGAAAATTGTTTGCGGAAAGCTTTACCCGCTCGTTCGTGGCCCTGAACCTCTCCCAGTTTCCGGAAACACTCATCGAGTCCGCCCTGTTCGGCCACAAAAAAGGGTCCTTCACAGGGGCAATCGAGGACAACCCGGGGGCGTTTGAGATGTGCAGCCCTTACGGGGCCATTCTCCTTGACGAAATCGGTGAAATCTCCAGACCTGTACAGGTTAAACTGCTGCAAGTGCTTCAGGAAAGGAAATTCAACCCGGTCGGCAGCCGAAAAACGAGCCGCTTCGAAGGAAGGGTTATTGCAGCAACCAATCGCCCCCTGGAACAGGTTCGAACCGGGTTATTCCGGGAAGATTTTTACTACAGACTCTGCTCCGACATCATTACCGTCCCTTCTCTTCGCCGGCGATTATCGGAAGATCCCCATGAGCTATCCCTGCTTCTCCGCGTCACCTTGAAACGCCTTATCGACAAACCATCGGCGGATTTGGTTGAAATGATACAAAATGTCATCAATACCCGGCTCGGCCCGGATTATCCCTGGCCGGGCAATGTTCGCGAACTCGAACAATGCATACGCGGCGTTTTACTACGCGGGACCTATTCGAGGGAAACAATCATGAATGGAGAGGGTATCCACCAGGAACTGATCAACGGCATGGAACAGGGGTCCATCGATGCGGCATCTCTCGTATCCGGTTATTGCCGACTTCTTTACAAGCGATACAACAATTTCGAAGAGGTGGCCAGAAGGACCGGACTGGATCGCCGGACTGTTAAAAAACACATCCAGAACTGGGATACGGAAGACGAAGAAAATGGTTAGCAGTCCATGAAATCTACCCGCTCTTGCGCGAAACGAAGCACCGGACACATCACTGTTTACCTTTTTTCTCTTGTACTTCAAAACACAAAGTGTTATTTTACCTGCTTACATTTATAACATATCATTAATGCCGGATTAATACATGAATACAATGCAATAAGGAGGTCAAAAATGGCCAAGTTGGTAGTTGCGGTGGATAATTCCCAGAATTCTTTACAGGCACTTGACTATATTGCCATGATGCTCAGCTCCAATATGAACCTTGTGGTTGAATTACTCTATATCGTTCCGGGACTGCCGCCCCTTTTCGACGACCCGGTTGTACGGCGTGAGTCCAAAAAACAGATCGAGGCGCTTGAAAAACGAAACAAGGAGCTTGCTGAGACGGTACTTACGGAAGCCAGGGAGCGACTGGTCAGCAAAGGGTTCCCGAAAAACAATATCAAAACCCATTCCCAGGCCAAAACCAAGGGGCCCGCGCGCGATATCTGTCAATATGCGGGAACGAACAATGCCCGGGCCATTGTCGTGGGGGCACGCGGAAGAAGCCGGCTTGAAAAGTTTTTCACGGGAAGCGTCTCCAGTCATATCATCGAAAACTGCAAGGCTATTCCAATCGTCCAGGTCAACAGCGCGGTTGAGACCAAAAAAGTGCTGATGGCGGTCGATGCATCGGACAATGCCATGTGCGCCATTGATACGGCGGCTGAAATGCTTGCCGGGAGCGACGCTGAAATCACCTTGATCCACACCAAGCAGGACCTGTGCAGTTACCTCCCCGATGAAGTGGTCAGCGCCGCCCCGGAAATGGAAGAAGTATGGCAGACCAAGCTCGAAGAGCAGATTGCCCCGTTCATGAAAAGTGCCCGTGAAAAACTGGTCCAGGCAGGGGTCAGTGACAAGCAGATCACTTCCAAGATTCTGGCCGGTACCCGCAACCCGGCAGACGACATCCTGACCTATGCCCGTAAAAACGGTTTCGGATCGATCGTCATGGGACGCCACGGCAGCTCCGACAACAGGGAATTCGCACTGGGCGGCGTGGCCGGAAAAGTGCTCCAGGCATCCGCCAACATGGCCATCTGGTTCTGTTAGAAGATATAGCGCATGACATGTCATGTGCACAGAAACGTGTCGGAATGCAACCGGCTTCTTTTCAGTTGACCGGTTGCATTCCGAAAACTTTTACGTTTGGAATTTTAACCTGAATGCAAAACCCCTCTATACTTGAGCGACAGTAAAAAATGATGAGTACTTTTTTGGAATGTCAATGGAAAACGAAGGAAAAAGCATAAACACAATCCCCCCCAAGTATACAAGGTATTTCATTATTGGCTTTTTCCTTTTGACCTTCCTAACCCTTTTACTCATCGGAAAAACGATCTACCATCACGCAGGGCAGGGAATGCAGAAGCTCGCATATGCCACCCATCTCCCCATTGCTGTCGAGCATAATACGTCCATCATTTTAAAACCCCAAGCCAATCCCCCCCCATCGCCTCTCTCCCTGATCCTTTATACAGAATCCGGCCAAAACAGCAATTTTACAACCCTCACTGAAAACGAACATGAAAAGCACGAGATTTTTGATCAGGAAAAGCACATATCCCCTGACATGAAAATCCTTGGAAAGTCTCAACACCAGGATAGGCTGAAGGAACAGGATATTCTTGCCTTTCTTCTACTCATTGTTGCTGTAATTCTGTTCGCCGTGATCGGGTTGAAATTGATCGTGCGAAAACTCAAACATATAGAAACAAAAAGACAGGCGATCAATGAAGGGATTCTTCAATCAAAAAAAATGACCTCCATCGGTCAGCTTTCTGTCGGCATCGCCCATGAAATCAATAACCCCATAGCCTGCATAAAAGAAGAAGCAGGTTGGATGAAGGATATTCTAAACAGGGAAAGCATGCGCAATATACCGGATCATGATGAACTCCTCGATTCGTTGCGCGAAATTGACAAACAGACACAGCGGTGCAGCAAAATCACCCACAAACTGTTAAGTTTCGGCAGAAAAATGGATTCGGAAATCCAGGAAATTGATCTTAACAGTCTCGTTGACGAAGTTGTTAGACTTAAAGAACGCGAAAACGGTTCGGCCGCCATCAATTTTCTAAAAAGTTATGAAAAAAACCTGCCCTGCATATTCTCGGATCCCTCTCAACTCAGACAGGTTTTTTTCAATCTGGTCAGCAATGCCATGGATGCCGTCCGAGACACCAATGGTGAAATTCAAATTTCTACAAAAAAGAACAACGATAAAACGATCTCTGTAAGCATCTCTGACACCGGGATTGGCATTCCCGCAGAAGCTCAGGCTAAAATATTCGACCCTTTTTTTACCACAAAAGAAACAGGCAAGGGAATGGGGCTGGGCCTGTCCATATGTCATGGCATAATCGAAAAATTTGGCGGGAACATTTCCATGAGCAGTGAAGTTGGCCGGGGAACAACGTTTACCGTCACCCTGCCTCTAGAAAATGCAGAAAGAGAACCGGCTTGAAAGAAAACAACACCGTTACATTAAAAATGGAATAACAACCAAAGCAAATCTGTCAATTACTTTTGAAAACGTAATTCCCTCTTAAAAACTCATCGACATACCAGGTGAGTTGTCCGTCGTCTGCCAATACCACATCCAAAAAATGGACAGACCCCAGTAAACGCCCGATGATATCCAGGTTTTCCTCTGTTCTTTGCATATCATATTTCTTCATTTCCGCCACAAGCATATCCACTTTTTTCTCAACTTTAAAGCCGCGTTTTCTGAGAACCCCTTCGACCAGTGCCGCTCGCCTTTCCCTGCGGCAAACATCCGCCGCACCACCCTTAAAAGACAATTTGATATAATTGTCATTAACTTGCTTTGAACAAAACGAGTCTATCATTATAAAATTGTCACCTAGCTTCACGCTGAAATTAACGTATTCATCCGAAACAATCGCATAATAAGGCCCACGCCCCGTGTGATCATTTTTCGCGGTGACTTCACCGCTATCACTATTATCATTCATATGTGAACCTGGCGCAGTAACCCCCGCATCCGCACTTATGGATGCGCCTGACCACCGAATATCCTTATGGGACATACCTCTTATCAGCGCTTTAAACGGAATCGAACTTATTTCATTGGCGGTGATGCTTTCGTTTCCACATTCAACCTTCACACCACCACCCAGGTCAAGCATGTAGATATTAAGTGGGAGATGGGTCTTTAATTTTACGGCAACATATTTATCCTTTTGATCCTTGACTTCTTCACCCATCCGAAACATTTCCCGCATTGCCATTTCATGAGAGAAACGCACAATATCATGCAACGTCCGACAACCTCCCGGGGAAAAATTATCCGCTGCCGGATCAACCAGATGTAATGGGATGATTTTTTTGAGAGTCTGACGCACCAGTGTATACACCGGGCTTCCTTGCATGGTATTAACTGGCGGTTTCTTATTCAGGAGGCTTTCAATTCGTCCTTTATAAACAGTTGTTCTGGATGCATCCATGGTAATGATTTGATTCGCAACGACGGTAGTGGTGCCCGACCCCGTTCCAACTATGGTGGGAATACCGAATTCCCTGGCAACCGAAGCCATATGACCGGTTACACTTCCCACATCGGTTATGATTCCGCGAATTTTAGACATGGCAGGAACGTAATCCGGTGAGGTCTGCTGCGTGACAAGAATACAACCATCCGGAACTTCGGAAAGACGAATTTCTGCCCCAAGAATATATACAGGTCCCGAAGCTGTTCCGGGAGCAGCAGTCATACCTTCTCTCAAAAGGATATCATGCGCTTGCACATCACTGTCATCGCTAGTAGCATCGCCCTGATCCATTTCATGAATTGCCCGCTTCAGCGACCTGGCCTGGAGCACAAATACTTCGCCGTCATGGCCGACAGCCCATTCGACATCCAAAGGATGCCTAAAGTGCGTTTCAAGTTTCAACCCGTATTCCGTAAGTCTCTTGATCTCTGCGGAGGTCAGACAGGGTCTGTTTTGCCGGTCGACAGGCACCGGCACCCTTGACAGATCATAGGCACCGTTCATTACCTGCATTTCTTTTTTGACAGGAATGTCCTCTACGACAATCTGCTTGCCCTTCCTTGAAATCTGCCAGTAATCGGTAGGCATGGAACCATCGACCACACTGACCCCCAGCCCCCAGTTGGCATTGATAAAAATATCATCATTCGTCGGATCATTAGGATTAATGGTATACAGGCAACCACTTGAACGGGCATCAATCATCATCAGGCATAGCACGGCCATCAAAACATCCATATCGCGATAGCCTTTGCGCTTGCGATAAAATACAGCCCTGGGCGTAAACGTACTGGCAATCACGTCCTTATAAGCTCTTATAATGTCAACAGGTTTAACATTAAGAATAGATGTGTGCTGCCCGGCAAAGGTAGCATTTTGGGAATCCTCACCAGTGGCGCTGCTGCGGATGGCCAGTCGGATATCCTCCCCGAAAACACCCGTTATAGCCTTTAATTCATTTTGAATGGAATTGTATACCCCCATCGGAAGCGGCGCGTCCGTAATCATTTTCTGAACACGGACACATGTGCTTTCAAGAGTCGCGGCATCTTTTACATCCAGCCCCTGCATCTCACCCCGGATCAATTCATAAAGCCCCGATTCTTTATAAAAATAGTGACAAGCATATGCCGTTACCGAAAAACCTCTAGGGGTAGGTAAATTCGCACGGTTTGAAATCTCAGCCAGATTAGCCGCCTTATTTCCCACCTGGCTGACATTCTCATGACTCAGGTTTGCCAGGGAAATAGTCCAATTCGTTTTATCTATCCGTTTCTTGGACATGAGTTTCCTGAAAATGGTAATTCCGATTCTCTCTGCGACAGTAAAGAGATCTTCAAACTTACCCCTGGAAACGGCATTCACATCTTCTGTTATTTCATAAACAATTCTGATGAGTTGCTCACACTGTTGAACCACCTCATCATAATCGAAGGGTTGATGACCCAGAATGATATTTTCAAGGTTGTTGATCAGGGACAGTGCTTTATTGTTATTCGAAAGAAGGCTTTTGAAATAATCATACTTTTTATTGAAATTTAGATCCTCAAAATCTTCGTTTATCATCTTTCCATTCTTTCAGCATATTTAATTGTAATTTTGAACAACCCAGTGAATTAAGAGATCAACCAGTCACTCAGCAAAACGTTGTTACCCTGCATATTTTTGCACCTAAATCTCGAAAAAAAGGGCAAAGCGATCCATGGCAACTAAAAGGATTCAAACACAATTTAATTTAGGAGGCTGAGAAGGGGTTTGTGTAAGGATCTTGAAGCAGTTTATTTAGGAGGCAAGGCACCATCAGCCTGAAATATCGTGTCCTCAGCAAGAACACCCCCGGCCCATAATAGAAGCCCCTTCCCGGCAGGTCCGATAACATTACAAAACACCTTGACTTTTTTCCACGTCAGATATTGATAATATTCTTCCTCTATTCCACCGCAAATAACGGCCTGGACATTCTCTTTTTGTATAAGATTGCACAATTCTTCAGCTGAAGGCTCAGCCAACAGGAAGTATTTTTCATTAAGGGTGCCACCCTCCAGACCCTTTTCAGCAATAATAATTTCAAGCGTCATATCAAATCGCGGAGAGACTTGATGATCCTGGACAGTAACCAGGACCCGCTCACTTTCAGATGAGAAAAAAGAGACCATGTCATTCCAATCCATATTTCTTCATTTTCCGCCATAGCGTGCTGCGACCCCACCCAAGAATATCTGCGGCGTTGCTTCTTTTTCCCTTTGCTGATACAAGGGCTTCAAGAATCATTTTTTTCTCCATCTCCATCCATGTACAATCTGAAGAATCGGCTGTGGTATCATGCAGCGGACGTGCCGGCATTGAAAACCCGACAGGCGTTTTGTTTTTACTGCCGCCACTTTCAATTAAATAATTTGGCAAATCATTTTCCTGTATGATCTGAGACTGGCAAACGCTAACTGCATATTCAACGATATTCTTGAGCTCTCGTACATTTCCCTGAAAATGGTAATCCAGAAGACTTTCCAGGGCTTCATCAGACAGTCCCCTAATATCTTTATTAAACTGGCTTGCTACAGAACGCAGACTATGCTCCAACAACAGGCGGATATCACCTTCTCGTTCGCGAAGCGGCGGAAGATCGAGACGAACCACATTCAAGCGGTATAATAGATCACTTCTAAACCGGCCTTCCATGACCATTTGGTCCAACGGATATAAACTCGCCGCGATAATTCGGACGTTCACACCGATTCCTCGTGTGTTCCCCATAGAATAGACCACTTTATCATCCAAAAAGGCAAGTAGTTTGCCTTGCAATCTCATGGGAAGGTTTCCAACTTCAGAAAGAAAAAGGGTACCGTTGTTCGCTAGTCGGATTCGACCCGCTTTGTTTTCCGAAGCCCCGGGAAAGGCGCCCTTCTGATGTCCAAAAAGTTCGGAATCGAGAAGCGTTTCAGGCAATGCGGCACAATTGACCTTTATAAAAGGGCCCTTTGCCCTGCCCGAAGACAAGTGAATGGCTTCAGCAATTACATCCTTGCCGGTGCCACTCTCCCCTGTTATGAGAATTGATGAGTCGGCTTGGGCAACCATCGGCAGGATATTAAAAATTTTTTCCATCTGAAGGCTGGTTCCAACAAGATTTCCGGGACGACCATTATATACCCCATCTGAAGTCACTTTTTGCTGAACTCTCAAATCCTCGACAATCTCGATAAAACCGGTCGTCTTTCCCTGTGTATCAAGAATTGGCGTCAATGAAATCCTCACTGGAATTTTCTGTTTTTGACGGTTAACAATATTAACCGGCTCTGTTGCATACACGTTATCTTCATCAGGCATTTGGCGGCATTGTTGCAGACACCTGCTGCATCGAATAATATTGAAGCATGAAAGCCCCTTTGCCTCTGATATGTCGTAGCCAGTAAGCGCTGAAAGCGCACGGTTTATGGATAAAATCCGGTGGTTTGAATCCAGAAACAAAGCACCTATCGGTATTTCATCCAGAATTGAATCAAACGCAACAGGGGCGGCGAAAAGCCCCTCGATTAAAGCTAATCTAAGTTTGCCACTCATAAAATGCGGTACATATCATTATTTAAAATATTATAAGGCCATTATACAGAAGAGGGCACCATTGCCCTCCTCGAATCGAAACAAACATAAACTTTTTAAAACATAAAATCAAGCAGATTCACTTGTGTGCAACACCCATTATAACAAAATGAAACACAACAGGTTTGGCTAAACAGTCAAATTTGCGCGTGAGAAATGAAATGGGCAAGGAAGCTTAAAGTTTGCATTTGACAGAATAAAGGGGCAATACCTTAACCAGTCCTTCGCCAAGAGGAAATCTGCTATTCACTGGCATCGGCAAAAGTCCCATCAACCGTGTTATGGCAATTTTAGATGCGCTCGGAATACTGTTTATGATTTTTTACGACGCCATCATCCACTAATCGCTACAACTTACATTCTTTGATTGTATCGGTAACTTGTTTAAAAACATCCGTCAACCTTAAAATCCCCACTATATCATTCCCGCGGGTAACCAGAAGCGATTGGTGATGCCCCGCGAGCAACTGGAGGATCGCCTCATTAAGTGCCGCTTTTTCAGAGACAATCTCACCCTTGGTAGGTGTATACATGATATTTTTCACCTTCATATCGGCTGCCCTTTGACAAATATTCAGCAATGGTTTTTTCAAAAAACCATGCTGTTCAATCAGGTTGCGAATATACGCACCATCCATACCAAACCGATCCAGCATCCTCAACTTTTCAGGATCTCCGAATTGTGGTTCGAGTGCATTTAAAACATCAAGCTGACTGAGCTTGCCAACGATCCTGTCATTCTTGTCATATACCAGGATAGCCCTGTGCTGATATCGATTCTCATTAAAATTGGTCTGGGCTTTTTCCAGCATCAAAACTGCTTCGAACAACGTAGCGTCTTCTGATACAGTGGCGTAGTCTTCCAGAGGGACCATCAGATCCTTAACCATAATTGATTCCATTAGAGCCTCCATTGTGTTTAAATTGATCTGGATCGGGAAATTAATTCGTCGATCAATATTGCATAGATTATATTAGTATAATCATTAATACAAATATTTCATCAGGCAACAGAACGAAACATCCCCGCAAATTAAATGATCAAAAACGCAACCAGCAATATATTATAAGGATATGAAGATATAAACAAGAAATAATGACGGGGAAGCAATCCGGTCTCAGGCGGGAAAAAAAGAAGAATGAGAGGGGGTATGTCAGGCAGACCGCCCCCTCTCATGGCATCATATGCTCAATTATAGGTTGCAGGCTTTTATCATATCGGAAACTTTCTTGAAAACATCCGTCAACCTTAAAACGCCAACGATGTCGCCACCCCGGGTTACCAGAAGGGACTGGTGACTCCCCATCAACAACTGAACAATCGCCTCGTTGAGCGTAGCTGTGTCGGAGACAAATTCCCCCTGGGTGGGGGTGTGCATGATATCCCTTACCACTATCTCCGAGGCTGTCTTACAGATATCCTGCACCGGTTTTTTCAAAAGCCCCAGTTCATTGACAAGGTTTCTTATATAATCGGCATCGACGTAAAATTGATTATCCAGTTCCTTGAGATCTATACTTTTGCTGTATTTTGGCTCGAGCGCTTTCAATACATCGAGTTGGCTGAGTTTTCCGATAATTTTTTTCTTTTTATCATACACAAGAATTGCCCTGTGCCGATATCGATCTTGATCAAAGGATTTCTGAGCATCCTCCAAAGTCACAACCGCTTCTGCAAGGGTGGCGTTTTCCGCAACCGTTGCATAATCATCCAAGGGTATCATTAAATCCTTAACTGCAATAGACTCCATTTATAACCTCCATCAAGTTCATGGTTTTAACGACCGGTTCTCATCAATTTTTTTTAATTTCCGCAATATCGCACCAGGTGATTCCGTTTCGACATCTTTTAATAACTCATCCATTTCGCGCAACTTGATCTGGTTCCGGTTCATAACGGTTTTTTTGTAGGCATCGATCAGCACCTCCTGAAGCGTCTCCACATCACATGGTTTCGCCAGGCAAGTATGAATTTTACCGGCAACCGCCCCTTCTTCCGGATCAAACGATCCATGCCCGGTCAGTATGATCACTTCCATCCAGGGATATGCTTTTTTGAGCGCCAACATTACTTCCCTTCCATTCATGCCGGGCATCTTCAAGTCGACAATGGCCACATCAACAGGATTCTCACGGGCCGCCAACAGGGCTTTTTCGCCGCTATCGACCGCGATTACGTGAAAATCACGGAACTCCAAGCGTCTCCGAATGGCGTTGAGCAAAACCTCTTCGTCGTCCACCAGCAATACGTTAATCTGTTTCTTATTCAAAACGGAGTTTTTCCCTTCGAAATAAATCCAGAACATTCATAGGCCTGCAGACCTCGGAGGCTATCAGGCCCATGAATATTTCAGATACCATATTCTTTTCAGCAAAGTTCCGCTTTTAACCGAAGATTACAAAGTCGCAAACGGAAGGAATCGCCAGTACCCCAGGATAACCCAAAACCACATCACCACCAGAGACAGAGCAAGTACTACGACACCATGCCTGAAAAAATCCTGAACCGTGATTAATTGCTCGCCTGTTTCATAATCTTTCGCCAGCGCAAAAATAATGGCATTATTGGGCGTTCCAATAACCATGGCGTGCGCAAATGACGAAGCAAAAGACGTTGCCAGCCCCACCATAACTGGCGAAGCACCAGCCATTGCCGCCATGGGGATCACCACAGGTCCGATGGCTGCAACCGTTGCACCGTCGCTCATAAAGTTGGTCAGAATGCCCACGAAAGTCGATACGGCAATGCTCAGGCCTACGCCCGTACTGGTCAGCACGGTCGGCAGTGCGGCCACGAACACGTCTGCAATCCACATCGCAGCACCGGTTACCGCCAGGCCATACCCCATGGCACTAGCCGCGGCATACAAAAATACAACCTCCCAGTGAATACTGGCTACATCTTTCCAGCGTAAAATACCAAGAATATTTAAAACAACCAGCGCTGCGATTACAGGCCCTCCCATGCCATAAATACCAGAGAGCGCAGACCATGCGATAATAAGCACAACCAAGACCACGGCGGTTTTATACTCATCGCCCGTCATTTTTCCAATTTTGTCCGATTCGCGCTGAACCGCCGC
>SLIE01000514.1 GCA_007135795.1 Desulfobacterales bacterium | reverse complement strand
AAATTTTAATCCTCAAAATACGCTCAGTATTCCTGCGGTTAAAATTTTCTCCGTCCTTGACCTTGACGAAAAATCCTGGTTTTCGTTCGGGCACTAGTTAAAACTGAATTCCTCTTTTACCGCACCAGATGGACTCCCACAGTTCCAACACCCGTGACCCCATTCTTTGATCCGTCAGTCAATCACATATACTATAAAACATAAATCATTCTGTAGCAATGGGGGCATATCCGAAGTTCATTTTCCCTGTGAAGTTCATTGTAGAGCTGTGGCGGAATATTCAGATGACATCCTCTGCAGATGGCATCATTGACAGGTACAATGGCAACCCCGCCAGATTTTGATTTTATGTTGTAATACCGTTTTTTTAATTTGGGATCCAGCTTCTCCGCCAATTCCTGGCTTTTGACCTTCATTTGTGCCAGTTTCTTATTCGATTCGGCAGCATCTTTTTCAATTTCCCGCTTTTTTTTGTCAATTGTTTCTTTTCTGACATTATACAGCTTTTCAGCTTCTGTCACTTCACTGGCCGCTGTTTCAATGTCATCCAGATACTGCAACATTTCATCTTCGATACGGGAACTTGCGGACTTGATATCCTCGATCTCCTTCAAGATGGCCTGGTAGTCCTTGTTCGTTTTAACAGCGCCAAGCTGAATATTTCTTTTTTTAATCCTGGCCTGGTTTGCTTCAAAATCCGCCTCGAGCGATCTGTATTTTTTCTGTAATTCACTTACATGATTTTTCCTCGCTTCGAGGTTTGCAGTGACCTCATCGAGCTCTGTTTCAAGCCTGGCAGATTGTACCGGCAATGATGCCAAAATCGTTTCCAATACGTCGGCTTCGATTTCAGTCGATTGCAACTCGATCATTATTTCCAGGACTTCTCGTGTGATTGACTCCATTGGCATTTATCCGGTTCTAATTTTCCAAGGGTTGATATGTAAATGACGTCCGGGCACTAAATATATGAAAACGGATCCGGCTCCCCGGTCCATGGAATCACACTGACCGGCATTTTTAATTTTTCCGCTTCGGCACGGATGCGGGAACAAAGCGTGGAAACAATGATTTGCTCCGATGAAAAATGTCCGATATCGATCAGGCCGCGTCCGCTCGCGGCAATGTCGATCGCAGCATGGTGATTCAAGTCTCCGCTTATGAATACCTGGGCTTTGGATGTGAGGAAATCACCTGTCATTCCGCTTCCTCCACCAGAACACACAGCCGCGGTTCTGATCTGAAGATCTTCAGGTCCTGCATATTTTACCATTTTTAGGGATAAGGATTGTTTGATATCTCCTGCAAGCTCGAGAAGCGTTCGCGTCCGTGCAAACTCACCGATGCGACCAAGTCCGTTGCCAGATCTTGCCTGGAAAAGCGGATAAATATCATATGTTGCCATTCCCTCATGACTGTTTTTCATGATATTGACAACAGCGTCCAATTCATTGCGGCCTACGGAAAATTCGATGCGAATCTCCCCGGTTCGGGTCATCCGATCGGTACCCGCCTCACCATTCCTGTCGGAAACAAACTGACCTGTTCCCTCATTATAAAACGCACAGTGATTATCATTGCCGAAGCTTTTAACAGAAGCGTTCGCAAACACGGCGTTCATCATCCGGTCTGCATTCGCAGGAGGGGTGAACACAACCAGCTTGTATTGCTGCTCTCCGGGGATAGAGGACAACGGACCGGTCACACTCATCCCGATTTTTTCAGCGAGCACGTCATTGATACCGCCCGTTACAGAATCAAGATTGGTATGCGCACAAAAAACAGCGATCTGTTTCCTTGCCGCAAGATCGATTACCGCCCCGACCGGCGTTTTTACGTTAAGACGGCTTACAGGCTTAAAAATCAAGGGGTGATGGGTAATGAGCAGATTCGCACCAGCGGCTGCAGCGGATTCAACCGCTTTTAACGTAGGATCCAGCGAGACAAACACAGTTGAAACGGGCCAACCCGGATCACCATAATGCAAACCGACATTATCCCAGGCTTCCGCCAGTCGCTGCGGTGCTATATCATCCATTATACGGATTATATCGGCAATTGTTGACATTGCTCCCCCCGGTTTGTGCTTATTGCCTGAATTACGTAAGCATTGATCTTTTTACAAAGTCATCCGAGCACGGCAACAAAGAAAAGACAAAAATGGCGTGGGTATGATCAGCCACGCCGCATTTCCAACCATGAATATATTTTTGGATACACGCTAAACACATATACTGTGCCGAATTTTCAATTTTCACCATCCATGATTCGCCGAAAATTAAGAAATTTCTTTTGCGACGATACCAGATCCGTTTGCAATTTAATTCTTCTTTCATTTTATACGGTTAACCATACTTGTATCCAATAACAGGTTATCATGATCCTTTCAAGAAAATTAACAAATCAGCGACTTAAATACATTATGAACCAGGCGCTATGTCAAAAGGTATTTTATCTTTATGAATCGACAAATTTTGTCGAGACACGTTCATTTTTATGCTACATACGAATATCATTACATTTATGAATCTTAAAACTATAAATGCCAAGATCTGATAAACTCATAAAAAGTCGCAAAATCGGTAGAAATGGCTAAGTTAACAATAGAAAAAAGAGTATTATCAAATTTTTGAGTTGTATATCGTGGTCCCATTATCAAGACAGCTTTCAAATAACCGGCACCTGGGAGCTAACCGGCACCTGGGAGCGCCAGGCTCCTGCCTGGCATAAGACCCGGGCGATAGCCCGGTGGGGGGTTGGTATTTTGAAGCAATATATTCCGGTTATGTTGTAGCCGCAATGTATAGGCTTTTGCTTAGGAATAGCGGGCTTCGCCCGGTTTTCAAAGGGTGCCAGGCAGGAGCCTGGCGCTCCCAGGGGGAAGCTGTGCTGGAGAAATTGTCCTTTGATCTCTCAGACGGCGCCGCGTTATGTGACATACTATAACAGCAAGATATACCACAGAGGACACAGAGAGCCACAGAGAGCCACAGAGGTTTAACTATATCATTTTTCTCTGTGCTCTCTGTGTCCTCTGTGGTAAAAATCTAACATTCGCAGCGTGACAACTATCTTTTTACGACACTATCAACAATCGCATGAAAACCTATCGACTTCAAGGATTTGACCCCGATGAATTTCACTTGTCGACGAGTAATTCTTCAACTACTCCTGGTTGTCATTCTCTTCTCAAGTGTGACAGCTTGCTCCGGATTCAGGCACAGGGCGTACGACATGGCAATGGGAATGGAGCGTATGGGGACAGGGCTAACACCGGCGTCTTTCAACGTTGATGATTTTGAAATATCGGTTCTGGAAGGCAATCGGCGCGGTGAACGCCCCACCCTGGTATTGATACACGGATTCGGTGCCAGCAAGGAAGTCTGGTTGCGATTTGCAAGATATTTGAAAGATGAATTCCACATCATTGCCATAGATCTTCCTGGTCATGGGGAGAGTACAAAAAACTTGGACAAGGATTATCACATATTAAGTCAGGTGGCATATTTGCGAGCCATCCTCACTGAAATGAAAGTAGATAAACCCCATCTGGCCGGCAATTCCATGGGGGCCACCATTGTTGCGTACTACGCGGCACACTACCCCGAGGAAATCACCAGTATCACCTTGTTCAACCCGGCCGGCATATCCACCCATGAAAGTGAATTGATGCAACTTCTGGCCATGGACAAAAACCCCCTGATTATAGAAAAAAAAAGTGATTACGAACAATTGATTCGTTTCACGATGAAAAAAAAGCCCTTTTTGATCTGGCCGATCACCAGCATGTTGGCTGAAAAGGCATTCCTTAACAGAAGCATCAACGAAAAGATTTTCAATGATGCCCAGCTAAAGGAAAGCCTCCTGCATGACATGCATGGATTTAATGAAATACTTTGCTCCGTCCGCATTCCCACCTTGATTATCTGGGGAAAACATGACCGCCTGGTCAATGTGAAAAATGCCAAGATCTTCAATGAACGAATACCCGATTCCCGATTGGTGATTCTGGACGAAGCAGGCCACACGCCCATGTTCGAAACCCCTCGCGCATCTGCAAAAATTGTCGGCGATTTCGCACTCGAAATCATAGGGCATTGACGACATCCCAGGACTGCAAGCCCCCCTTGCCCACCATTCCTGAACTACGATAGCATCCGCCATCTATCCGACCATACAGTTTGATTCGACAAATTTTTACGAAACCATCTGATCGCTACTTTGTACAAGATTGTCATACCAGGATTGTCATACCAAGATTGTCATACATTGATGCATTCATAAAAGTCGTAATAAGCACGAATGGCTAAGGTTAAAGTTCCATATACAAGGCGTAGTGATTTTTCATTTGCGATGGCATACATATGGCATTCCGAGCGAATGTTAAATCGCTACTACGAAGACGATGGGACTTTTTACGACGCCATCATACATTGATTTCATCAACTTTATATGGCTTATCGATTTGCCAATAGTTATCTCCAAGATATATTTTAATTAGTGATTATTTATGTTTTATGAAAACCCGATATCGTTTGCCCCCAAAAACAAGGGACAATCCTGCACAGATCTGTAAAATAACGCAAGGGAGATAATGGAATCCATCGATACCAGGACATGTGTCATAAGTATAATTAAGCTGGTCCAAGAACCGATAATACTGCTCGATGCCGATCTTCGGTTTATTTTT
>SLIE01000146.1 GCA_007135795.1 Desulfobacterales bacterium | reverse complement strand
CCCGGACCCGTCATGACCTTCCCGCATCACGTCGAGGGCATTTACGGCAACCATGGGCGACACCGGCGTGTCGCTGGTAATCGCTATTAACCGACACATTGCATGTTACTCCTTTATATTTTGAAACGTTCTTCACTGCGATCCATTGAATCATTTGTAATGATAATTGTTGGGCGTTGCTTTGCTCAACTGTCATTAAATTGCGCTCTTTATATATAGCAACAATTATGCCAAATATATGAAAAAATTTTTATTACACAAAAACACAATATGTTGCAGACCCGCAAAAATTTATAGCCGATCTCTTTTTAACATTTTTGTTAAAAAACAACCATAAAAATGACAATTCTGTAAACCCCTCTCAACAGAACGCCATTTCACCGGAATGTCCTGGCATTCGCGGATATATACGGATTTTTGTCTATCCCTGTTCTTTTCCTGCGCCTTACCCGTCAAAAGTTTCTATTCACCGGCGATCAGAATAATCACTGCACCGGCAAACATCAACAATGACCCCAGAAACCGTATCACAATATTTTCCTCGGCAAAAAAGAAACCGCCATAAATCACCCCCACCAGAATGCTCATCCGCTTGATCGATATCATGTAGGCGGCCTTGGTCATGGCAATGGCAATGCCGTGAAACAGGAGGTGAAGATAAAGCAATACGCCCGCAATGACCCCTTTTCCGGGGTGTGCAAACAGTGCTGCAAAGTTTAATTTGCCGGCAATACCAAAGATAAGCAGAAGCGTAATACTCAGGGTCGCAAAAAATGACATCTGGAAAAACATTACAGAGGAGTGCAGTATGGCAAGTTTTCCCACAACCGAGGAGAAACCAAAAATAAACGACACAATGAGCATTATCCATGACCCTGTTTCCCGGAAAACCGAGCGCAGGGGTTCGAGCACGGACCAGTGCCGCACATCGATGTTGAGTACGTAACCACCGGTACAGACCGTGGCAATCCCCATCATCCCCCAGATATCGGGCAATTCCCCCAAAAACAAATACCCGGTGGGAATCATGAAAACAGGGGTGAACGCGAGATATGGAAGCGTCAGCGAAAGCGGAGAGCGTCGGATGGCTTTCATATAAAGAATAAACGGAACGGCATTTAACGGGAGGCTTATGATAAAGCTGGCATAGAAAACACCGTCCAGTGTCGGGACAGGGACAAACGCAAGTGTCAGAAGCGTTAGCGGGAGTGAAAAAACAAGTGGTAAAACGAACATTTCAACAGGACTGAGATGAGAAAACCATTTCTTGATCCACGCATCTTGTGATGCGACCGCAACCGCAGTCAATATCGCCGGAATAAACCAGATCAATGGCGCCACCCCTTGTGTTTAGAAAAAATGAAAACAGTGCAACCGCGCCCACATTGGTACAGTTCTTTCAGGCACTAAATAATTACAGAGATCAATACATTATCAAAGATCATACACAAATACCAATTATCCCTTTCATGCCGCGACATCCCCAAACGCATTTCTCCCTTTGAGCGCCCCCGAATACCTGCGCGCTTTTATTCTTTCGATGGTGTTTATGGATTGATTTTCCGGATGGAGATAATTATTATTTGATAGCTTAACAGGAAGTTCTTTATTTTAATCCACGGTTGTCAGACGCCGGTCTGAAACACTTCAAAGACCGGTCACAAATCTTATACACGATTTGAACCATAATGCATTTGGCGGCCACCCGAAGGCATTATTTTACCAATCAAATACAGGAGAACAAGAAAATTTTATGGATTCCGTTGAATCGCCTAATCAATTAAAAACCAAAAAAACAGTCGTTAAAATAAGAGAGATGACCATTGACGACCTCGCCCTGGTCTTTCACATGGGAGAAAAACTTTTCCTGGCTGAGCACGCGCCAAATACCTACAGGGCATGGGATGAATACGAAGTCACCGATCTCTTCTACAGTGACACCGAATTCTGCCTGGTTGCCGAGTATGAAGAACAGACCATCGGTTTTGCCCTGGGGACCACCATCAGCAAACCCCGATCCGCCTGGAAATATGGATATTTGACATGGCTGGGCGTGCTTCCTGAATTTCAGCGCAAAGGGGTTGCGGACAAACTTTTTCAACGTTTCAAATCGTTGATGCTCCAGGCCAATGTACGGATCCTGGTGGTCGACACGGAAGCGGATAATGCCAAGGCATTGAATTTTTTTGCGGAGCAGGGTTTTGGGCACCCGCAGGAACACATTTACCTGTCCATGAATCTGGATCAGGAAAGACAGCGCATGAGCCGGAAGAAAAAACCGAACGGCAGCCAGCAGAGGTTTTTCAAAATACCATGACATTTCTCGACCCCAGGACACTCAAGCATGTAATCAACCGGATGATCAACATTTACAGCCCTTCAGGCAAGGAAAATGATATTCTGGACTATCTCAAAGGACACCTCAAACGTCGGGGGGTAAAAAATGTCGTCTCTCAGGATGTCGACGAAAACCGCTACAACCTGATCATCCCTCCGGAGAGTGAGACCATTCAACTGGCCCTGATAGGGCACATTGACACGGTGGCCGCCTATGATATCGAAGACTACGGGTTTTATGAGGAAGGCGACCGGATATACGGCCTGGGGGCAGCGGACATGAAGTCAGGGTGCGCCGCCATGCTCGAAGCATTCTTAGCCTTCAGGGCCGAGCAGGGAAACGCCATACCCGTTGCCTTGTGCATCGTGGTGGGGGAAGAAGAAAGCGGAGATGGTACAAAAGCACTGATCAATGAATATCACTTCCCCTGGGCATTGATCGGCGAGCCAACCGACCTGATCACATGCCTGAGTTGCTATGGGTATCTTGAAATCCAGGTGGCAGCAACCGGCAAACGGGTTCACGCATCGGTTGCCGGAAGTCGTCAGAACGCCACGGAAACCCTGCTGCACACGATGCTCCGGGTTTCCCATTTCCTGAGGGAAAGTCATCCGGAACTGATCTACAATTTTCGGGATCTCTACTCCAACCCATCCGGATTTTCAACCCCGGATCGCTGTGAAGCCTGGATGGATATCCATGCACCCGCAAATGCGCCCTTGGGTGAAATTGTCACGGCCATCGAAGAGGTAAGCCTGGACCTGCAAGCAGAAAAAACAATGACCGAACAACATTTTCACATTGAAACAATCGATGCGGGATACCGATTACCGGAAAAAGGAGCTGTCGTCAACAGCCTGAAGAAAGCTTACAAGGACCTTGATATAACCTGGGAAACCGGCGATTTTCACAGTCACTCGGACGCCAACCAGCTCTGGGGCGCCGGGATAAAACCGATTGTCCTGGGCCCGGGAAGCCTTGCGGAAGCCCATTCCACGGATGAATCCGTATCATTTTCACAAGTGTGCCGCGCATCGGAGCTCTATCTGCACATGATGCAACACTTTTTCAAGTAACCGGCAAAGCAGTTTTTCTACCAAAACTCAAAAGAATAAAAGTTACAATAAAGCCGGCCCGCCGCCGGGAACGCCAGTTCGATGTATATTTTCTTCTTTTTTTAACCCGGCCTATTTTCAACCCCCCAGGCACTCCAACCACACATACTGGTGACCGGCCAGGTCAATACCGTCACCATTGTGAATCTCCCTGTTGGTAAGCCGGTCGATGAACCGCACGGCGGACGTGGCACGGTTCAGGGCGTCTTGTGCCACATACTGGGGAAATTCGGAAAAATTATTGAGGATCAGCAACTTCTGCGCTCCCTTTTGCCGGGTATATCCAAAAACATGCTTATTCCCGGTTTCGGCAACTTCCATACCGTCATTTTTCAAAGCCGGCAGTTGCTTGCGCAGTTCAACCATGTTGACAAGCGCATTGAAAAAGCGCCATTCAATCGCATCGGCATCCGTTACCGAATCACTGTACTGCCATTTCTTTTTCGAACGATGCACCCAGCGGGAGTCATTGGCCCTGGCAGGATCGGACAGAAATGTGTAATCATTTAAAACGCCCCATTCATCGCCCAGGTAGATAAGCGGAACACCACCGGCACTCATCATGATACTTCGCAATAGGTTAATCCGCCGGATGGCCGCCTCTACCAGAACAGGATCGTTATTTTCAATAGCCTTTTCCAGCCCCGCCAGGGAAGCCAGCGTTCCGGACACGCGTAAGTCGCCGGTGTCCGGATTAAATTGAAAGGGTATTCCCGCGGCAAAGGAACCGCTGAAATTTCCGGTATAAAAATCATTTAAAAAACGCCGGTGCCCGGCCGGATCAATACCAACCGCCCAGGCATCTTGATCATCGAACGTCCAGCCGATATCATCATGGCAGCGCAGATAATTCACCCAGGAACAATCCGGATGAATGCGGCTCCTCGCTTTCATGGCATGGGAAAGAAGCGTCACCTCACGGGTCGCAAGTGATTCCCACAAAAGGGCCATGAACATCGGGTTGTAGGAGAGCTGACACTCATCCGGACTGATATAACGAATGACTTCGTCCGGGTGTACAATGGCTTCTGACTTGAAAAGCATGGATGGCGCAGCAATGGATATCAGTGCATTGAACGCCTGAATCAACTGATGGGCTTCCGGCAGGTTTTCACAAGTGGTCCCCATCCGCTTCCAGGTAAAGGCCACCGCGTCAAGGCGAAGTATTTCAACCCCCACATTGGCCAGAAACAGCATTTCATCGGCCATTGCACGGAATACCGCCGGGTTTGCGTAAT
>SLIE01000235.1 GCA_007135795.1 Desulfobacterales bacterium | reverse complement strand
TCATCACCAACGATCAGTACGAATTTCGCCCCGAGCCGTCCTGCACGCCGCATCAAGGCTTTCAGGCTTCGATCCGAAAAATCAATTTCCACGCGGATTCCTGCAAGCGACAAATCACACGCCCATTTAAACGCCATCTTCCATGCGGCCTCCCCCCGGGCTGCAAAAAACAGCTCCGGAACAGGAACGCCAGTTGGTTGCCGGGTCATGACCAGCTCGGCAAGCCGGTCCATCCCGATGGCAAACCCGATCGCCGGTTGCGGGGGGCCACCCAGCAATTCCACAAGCCCGTCATATCTGCCCCCGCCGGCAATGGCATTTTGGGCGCCGAGTTCATCGGTTTGTATCTCAAATGCGGTACGGGTGTAATAATCGAGCCCGCGCACCAGCTTCGGGTCCACTGCAAACGGAATGTCCATCGTTTCCAGACCGGATTTCACCGCTTCAAAGTGAGAAACACAATCCCCGCAAAGAAAATCGGACATTGCCGGGACATCCTCGAGTTCCTGCCGGCACCCCGGAACCTTGCAATCGAGCAGCCTGAGCGGATTTTTGTCCAACCGCCGCAAGCAATCCGAACAGAGCCTCTCGGTTCGGGGAGCCAGTATTGCAATCAATTGCGCCTTATACGCCTTGCGGCATTCCGGGCACCCCAGCGAATTAAGATGAACCCGTAGTCCGGTGACGGCCAATTTTTCAAAAAAAGTGGTCAGCATGTAAATCAGCTGGGCATCGAGCAAAGGGGAGTCGATCCCGAACACTTCGGCATTGATCTGACTGAACTGCCGGTAACGGCCCTTCTGGGGACGTTCCTTTCGGAACATGGGGCCAATGGTATAAAACCTGGCCACAGGATCTTTGGCATAAAATTTATGCTGAATATACGCACGCACAACCGATGCGGTGGCCTCCGGGCGAAGGGTCAGCAGGGTATCCCTGCTTCCCGGGAACGTGTACATCTCTTTTTCTACAATATCGGTATGCTCCCCAATGCTGCGCTTAAAAAGCGCCGCCTGTTCAAGCACGGGCGGACGAAGCTCGTTGAAACCAAAATCATGGAAATGATCTCGGGCAATTTGCTCAATATTTCGCCATATTACGGCTTCTTCGGGAAGTATGTCCTTGAAACCCCTGACAAGCTGTATCATATTATTTCACAATGTTTGAATATGTAAGAATAGAAAAAATGGTATTTACAATTATATTTGACTTTTATTATGTAGTATACAAAACTGAAACATAAGGAGACCTGACGACCGACAGCGCGGCGCCGCACCGAATAATCTCTTTTCATCCGGATAAGCCAGCCGGTCAGCGTGACAACCGAGTCTTCATGGGTCATGACATGCCGAATTGGCTGAATTTGTCAGAAAAACAGTTTAATCCGTTTTTATATGGAATCTACGCTGCTTAGTCAATAATTATGTTCAGCGTGACGCGATCTCGCCGGCATATACTCATCAACATGCTGATCCCGAGGAGAAAACCCATGTCCAAGGCAGTTACCGTAAAAACACTGATGGAAATGAAACAGAATAAAACCCGGATCGTTTCACTGACCGCATATGATTATCCGTTTGCCAAAATTGCCGATGAAGCCGGCATAGATATTTTGCTGGTTGGTGATTCCCTCGGGATGGTTGTTCAGGGCGGCGCCAGCACGCTGGGGGTCACCATGGATGAAATGATCTACCATACCCGAACAGTGGCCCGGGGGGCGAAACGGGCGCTGGTTGTGGGGGACATGCCATTTCTCTCTTACCAGGTATCACTTTCTGAAGCGGTTTACAATGCCGGCCGGTTCCTCAAAGAAGCCGGTGCGGCAGCTGTCAAACTGGAAGGCGGAGCGACCGTGGTCGATCGGATTCAGGCAATGACCGAAGCCGGCATCCCGGTACAGGCCCATATCGGCCTTACCCCTCAATCCGTCCATCAACTCGGCGGTTTTCGGGTGCAGCGAGATGAAGCGCGCTTGCTCATCGATGCCGAGGCTGTGCAGGCCGCAGGCGCATTTTCCGTTGTTTTGGAGGGTATTCCCAAAACGATCGCAACGAAAATTACCCAAACATTGAAGATCCCCACCATCGGCATCGGGGCCGGATCCGATTGTGACGGCCAGGTACTGGTACTCCATGACATGCTGGGCCTTACCGCCACCCATGTGCCGAAGTTTGTCAAGCAATACGCCAATTTGCGCAAAAACGCGATTGACGGTATTGCGAACTATGTCAGGGAGGTCCGGGAAAATATCTTTCCGGCGGATGAACACACGTACTGAACCCCTGTAGGACCGGGAAAATTCTGCAACTATCAAATCCCGAACAAAAAGTAACGTACACGAAGATCAATCATAACGCCCTGAGCAGCCATCCGGCTGTTTCAGGGCGTTATGATTGATCGTTCTCTCGGTTCATTGACATGATATATGGATCTGGGCTATGACTTCTCACAACAATGACGACTTTTACGAGTTCATCACTGGTGAATTCATAAAATCGATTAACATACATCAAGGGTACAAACATGCACAGTGTGGTTGAAATTCCGACCGTTCTGACCATAGCCGGATCTGATCCATCCGGGGGTGCCGGCATACAGGCAGATCTCAAAACGTTTATGAAGGCAGGCGTTTATGGCGCCGCCGCCATTGCAGGCCTGACCGCCCAAAACACCCTGGCGGTGGATGCGGCCGAACCGGTTTCACGCGATTTTGTCAGGCGCCAGTTGAAATCCGTCTTTTCCGATATCCGGATCGACACGGTAAAGTTGGGAATGCTTCCCGGTCGGGCCGTTTGCGAAGAGGTCGCCGCTTTTCTTTCGGACCACCCGGTAATCTGCGACCCGGTCATGGTCGCCACTTCCGGCGGGCGCTTGGTGGACAAGAATTCGGTCTCGGCACTGATCGAACTCATTCTGCCGAAAACCGATTACCTGACGCCCAACCTCTATGAACTCGAAGTGTTATGTGAAAAACCGGTCAATGACATCATTGAAGCGGGGATGAGTGTCATGGAGAGGTTCCCGGGACTTTCCGGAATCGCACTTAAAGGCGGGCACCGGCCCAATCCTGATGGTACGGTCACCGATACACTGCTTTACCGGGAAAATGGCGCCATCAAGCAACACGCAGAGACCAATCCGTATATCGACACCAAAAATACCCACGGCACCGGATGCACGTTTTCATCGGCAATGGCGGCTTTTCTGGCCAAAAAGGAAAAACCCGCCGATGCCTTCGTTCAGGCGGTCCGGTTCACACACCGGTTGATCGTCATTTCAAAGGAGAAGAAAATCGGGCATGGGCATGGTCCGTTGCTTCACCATTTGTAAATTTCAAAAAATGGTTATACAATTTTGGCCCCGGCTTCCTTCATCTCTTCAAAGGCCCTTCTCCCCTCTTCGGGCGATACCGGGCGCGTGGCAGACAGGAGCAAAACCATCTCGAAACCCTCACGCAACCCGTCCAGTACGCTTGCCCTTACGCACACGTCCTGGGCCAACCCGCCCGTAATCACCCGTTTTACCCCGTCTGAACGGAACTTGTACGCAAGTCCGGTCTGATCGAAAGCCGAATTCTGATCCTTGTCAAACCGTACCCCCTTGGTCACGAGAATGCTGCTTTCCGCAATCTTCAGTTCCGGGTGAAACTGCGCGCCTTTGGTATCCTGGACGCAGTGGGGGGGCCAATCCCCTCCGGCTTTCTGAAAACTGATATGTCCATTGGGATGAAAATCCCTGGAGAAAAATACGGGAATATTCTTTTTCACGGCTGCATCGATGTAACGGTTCAAAACCGCCACCACAGCATCACCACCCTCAACCGGCAACTTCCCACCCGGGCAGAAATCATTCTGGACATCAATAACGAGCAAAGCATCCCCGTCTTTAAACAACTCCGATGGGGTCCCCATATGCGCCTCCTTTCTTCCGGTTTTGAACCCTTCTTATGATAAGCCCCGGCATACGCCTTGCTTGACATGATCCCGTGGGGGCTTTGTTGAGAAACGCCTGAAGCAGATACTGACGAACTGAGATATTGTTCTGACGCTATAAAAAGTATAAGTGTTTTCGATTGCTTTTCATCCCATGAAGCACCTGGGTCATCTGGCATCACGAACCATTTCCTTTCCATCCGCCTTACATTATTGCTTGATTGCATCCACGGCAGGTGGTAAATGAGGACACTCAACCAAAACTTGAGGGAAACACTGTAATAGTTGAACTCTGGTGGGTGTATCGCCCGGAGCAACCGTGAGTGCCCGGGATATCTGCATAACTCATCTCCGAATGGTGAACCCATCGTTTGAACAACCATAAAAGAAGATCAAAATGAATTTATTCGACAGCCATTGTCATCTTGATGACAAATCATACAACAAGGACCTTCCGGCGGTTATCGAGAGGGCCAGGCAAGCCGGTGTAAAAAAGATCATGGTCGTGGGGATAACGGAAAAGACATCAACGCAGGCCGTGGGTATTGCATCGTCATTTGGCGGATGCTATGCCTCTGTCGGCATTCATCCGCATGATGCAACCCATTGCAGCACGGCCATTTTAGATAACCTGCGCAAGTTATCCAATACCCCGCAGGTGAAAGCCTGGGGGGAAACCGGGCTTGACTTCAACCGGATGTTCTCCCCGCGGGAAATCCAGGAAGCCTGTTTCATTCGGCAAGTGGAAATAGCCGGGGAAG
>SLIE01000001.1 GCA_007135795.1 Desulfobacterales bacterium | reverse complement strand
AATCTATTACGTTTCCATGTCGCAGTCGGAACAAGACCAATTGCCTCGTTATCAAGCTCAATGCCCGTTCTGGCCCCTAACCCGCTTTTTTTAGCATAGTATGCGATTCGATCAACACCAAGCTGTTTACCTACTTCATAAAAAAATACATCACAGGATTCCGATAAGGCATCAACAATATTCTGATGCCCGTGACCATGTCTTTTCCAGCACCGAAACGTTCTGTCTCCCAAGCGGTAATTGCCGCTGCAGAATTCTTTTTTATGTTCATCGACAATCTGATCTTCAAGCGCTGCTATGGCCGTGATTATTTTATAGGTTGAGGCAGGCGGATATGTAGCCTGTACGGCTCTGTTATGCAGGGGTCGCTCAGGATCGTTCAAAAGTGTTTGCCATTGTTTTCTGCTGATACCATCGGCAAACCATTTCTGATTATAAGCAGGGGAACTGGCCAAAGCCAGAATCTCCCCACTTGAAGGATCCAAGGCCACAATTGCACCGGTTTTCCCATCTAACAAGGCCTGTGCTTTACGCTGCAAATCAAAATCTAACGTCAAACGTACATTATGTCCGGAACGGGGAGGTTCTTCCCCCAGAACAGACATCACCTGTCCTGTGGCATTGACCTGAACCACCCGGGTACCTTCATAGCCGGAAAGATCCGCTTCAAATATCCTTTCCGCTCCGAGACGGCCGATCATGTCTCCGCCCCTTTTATGCGGATATCGGTTTGACATGAGTTCACTTGAGTTGATTTCGCCGATATATCCTATCAGATGGGGCGCAAAGCTGTCATAAATATAGTTGCGCCGGGGACTGGGTTGAATAACAACACCGGGAAGTTCATAACGTCGGGATAAAATCTGCCCCATCAAATTTCGCCCGATATCCGGTTTCAGTAAAATCGGTCGATACCCGTAAGGACCACGATTTCTATTTATCAGGGAAATAAGTTCTTCCGGCGTTTTTTCGACATAAGCCGCAAGTTTCTCCGCGGTTTTATCTACAGGGGTTGCATCCGCCGGAACGATGTACAGGTCAAATGCCGGTCGGTTATCAACAAGCAGGTGACCGTTTCGATCGAGTATATGACCTCTTAATGGATGAATACGCTGTTTTCTCAGACAGTTGTTATCAGATGTATCTCGATAATGTTCACCTTTCAGAATTTGGAGATTGAAAAGCTGTATCAGCAGGATGCAGAAAACAGGCGCAAACAGCAATGCCATTTTTAAAAGACGCTTGCGATACCATTCTGCTTCGATCTTGGGGAAAAACTGTTCCGCCGGGATAGGTTTGTCGTTTTTTGTTTCTTTCTCGGTTTTAGTATTCAATTGGACTGTCCGTTTTCGTATGCTTTGATTTCAAAAGCCTGATCCGCAATCTTAAAGACCAATCGTAACAGAATTAAGATAATCGGAGCTGAAACAATGGCCCACAAGTTCTGAAATAACACTACTTTCATAGCAGCAGCAGAAAACACGAACTGACCGGACTGAATACTGAGGGTGATCCAGAAAATAAATTGCTGGAACAGAACACCGATTGTCACTATCAGCGGGAACAGATAGCCATGATTTAAATCCAGAAAACGCCATGTTTGACGAAACGTCAGAAATAACCATACATAGGTGACAAGATATATACCGGCAGGTGCTCCTGAGAGCATGTCCATCATCAGTGCAGCGATGATAAGGATCGGCAACCCTTCATGAAAATGACGATATAGGCTGAAATAAATGGAAAGCGGTATCAGCAGATCATACAACCCAAGAAAACCGAACAATTCCGGCACAATAGTAGTCTGAAAAACGACAACTAAAAGAGAAAGAGAAATAAAAACAAGATAATACATTTATCTGTAAACACTCAGTCAAATAATGGTACATTGTTATCTTTCACAGAAACAGCCTCTAAAACCAAATCATTTCAAATGCTTTATCGATATGGAAGACAACTCGTTTGAGGATTATCCTACTGTGTACTCGTAAGTTCGATTTCAGGCGGATTCAATATTACCATAACTTCCTCTATCCGGTGAAAATCAACAAACGGCGTTATCTCAATTTCCTGGAATATGCCGGAACTTCGACGAATAATCTTGGATACCCGACCAATTTGGAGTCCTTTTGGAAAGACCCCGTCAAATCCTGAAGTAATGGCGATGTCACCGGTGGTTATGTCAGATTTGTGAAGCGCGAATTCGAAATGACACACACTGCTTGAAAGTCCCTGAACGATTCCCCGGGCCCGTGTTCTTTGAATCATGGCATCGACAGAGTTATTGCGATCAATAATCAGCAACACCTTGGCATAACCGCCTGAAACACCTGTTACCTGACCCACGATACCCTGAGGAACCATTACCGGAAGGCCAACCCGGACACCATCGGCTTTCCCCTTGTTGATAATAATCGACTGATACCATGCCGACGGTTCCCGACCAACGACATCTGCGATTACTGTCTCATATGTGATTTCTTCTCTGAAATCCAGAAATGAATCAAGTCGCTCGTTCAGCAATTTGCTTTCACGGCATAAATGAATATTGTTTTCTGCTTCGGCCAGTTTCCGTCTCAGTGTTTCATTTTCTCTTGCGGCGGATACCAGGTTGAAGTACCGGGTCCAGATATTTTCTGCAAATCCCGTGGTCCGCGAAACGATATCTTGTACAGGGGCCACGAAAAATAAAACCGTTTCAACCACAGCCGGGTGAAACGAAGATTTCCGTATATAATTGAACGAAAAAACAATACCCGTTATGGTAAAAAGAAACAACACCCCTGCAATGAGCATAGTTTTCCGGGAAAACATGATCAGTCTATTGCAACCTGCTTGAGAAATTCGATATTATTCAGTGTCATGCCGGATCCTATTGCGATCGTGGATAGTGGATCTTCAGCAATAGTGATCGGAAGGCCTGTTTCTTCTCTTAAAAGTTTATCGAGATTTTTCAGCAATGCACCCCCACCCGTAAGAACGATGCCGCGGTCCACAATATCCGCGGCAAGCTCCGGGGGGGTCTGCTCAAGTGCAATCTTGGCAGTTTCCACGATGGCATCTATCTGCTCTGAAATGGCAACACGAATTTCTTCAGAATCGATAGCCAGTATTTTGGGGATACCGGATACCAAGTCTCTCCCCTTTACCTCGATTGTCTCATAGTTCTCGGTTTCAGGAAAAGCGTTACCAATTGTAATTTTAATAATTTCCGCGGTGCGCTCCCCGATTAACAGGTTGTATTTGCGCTTTACATACTGAATAATAGCTTCATCCATTTTGTCTCCAGCCACTCGGACTGACCTGGAGAATACGATACCGGAAAGCGAAATGACGGCAACTTCAGTCGTACCCCCACCAATATCGACCACCATGTTACATCCAGGTTCCGTTATTGGCATGCCGGCACCAATCGCCGCGGCCATCGGCTCATCGATCAGAAAAACTTCTCTCGCGCCGGCAGACTCGGCAGCTTCCCTTACTGCCCGCTTTTCAACAGGTGTGATTCCCGTGGGCACAGCCACAACAATACGTGGGCGGATAAAGGTTCGCCTGCCATGAACCTTTTGTATGAAATGCCGCAACATTGCTTCCGTAACGTCAAAATCAGCAATTACTCCATCATGCATGGGTCTGATGGCAACGATGTTGCCAGGTGTACGTCCAAGCATGTTCTTGGCTTCCTGTCCGACTGCCAGCACCCTGCTTTTTCCACGACCATCGGTTCTGACAGCTACCACTGAAGGTTCGCTCAATACTATCCCTTTGCCCTTGACATAAACAAGCGTGTTTGCCGTTCCCAGATCAATTGCAAGATCAGTTGAAAAAAATCCGAACAATGAGTCAAAAAACAAAGTCTGTCCTCCTTGGCTGTATGAAAAACCCGGCTGTAAAACCGGGATTAATAGAATATTGATAAATACTATTTTTGGGTTTGGATAGATATATCTATAATTACAAGAACATATCGTCTCTTTACCGAACCAACACTTTAAATGCTTTCCTGACATTGGCCAGTCTCAAATTTTTACAACTTCGTAAAAATTCCGGCGCATAATTTTGAATACATTCTCTATAGCATTAACTGAAAATATATACTCTATAATGTATTTGCAGTAGTGACGTTTTTTTACGGGGCCATCAAATTTTGATTCATTCATAGAAAGTCCAAAAACACACAAGGGCCGCTAAATTGAAGCCCACATAAATACTTTGGTAACTGTTCATTTGCGATGTCATACACATAGTATTTCAAACGAATGTAAAATCGCTAATAACGAAGTAGATGGGACTTCTTACGAGCTCATCGATTTTGACTTCTCAAATTGTAATAGATATTCGAGCAATCAGAGTTCGTCCCCGATTGATATGATCAAGAATCAGATTTTCGCAGCGACGCCACATAAGAACTTCAGCTTACAGCACCAAATCAAATACATCGCTAACAAAAAAGACAATGCTTTACAAGCAGAAAAATTTGTCCGGGACTACACTTTTTAAAACAAATCAGAAATGCTTAAAAATTGTCCATTAGTGCCATGCGTTATCCGACTATGCACTATCATGTCCGATATTATTGAAACCAAATAGACGATTTGAATTGAACTATTTAGGCGATTGGCTTTGATTCACCATCAAAAGTCCGGAATTAGACGAAATGACAAGCCAAAAGAATTATATGCAGGAGGGTGATTTCGTT
>SLIE01000034.1 GCA_007135795.1 Desulfobacterales bacterium | reverse complement strand
TTCCGGCGTTATTGGATATCCGGGTGGCCGCTTTGGTTAAAGTTTCTATATCGCTGATATTTACAAAGACTATCCCTTTTTCGGTCTTGTGCAGCAGGGTTTTTCCAACCCCCTTGATGACGACCGGAAAACCGAGTCGTTCAGCGGCTTCGGTTACAGCCGAAATATCCTGAACCTGGATTTCATTTACCACGGGGATTTTCCAGGCACTCAAAAGCTGCTTTGCTTCCCGTTCCGTCAAGACGGATATATCGGTCTTGACGGAATCCAAATTTTCCTGCTCACCGCCGCCGCGGGAAGTTTTCATTGCCACTCCTTCACGATTAAACAATTATGGAACACCCATGGATATGTTAATGATCTTTCGGTTGATGATCACTGGAAAGAATTACCAGGTTGGATTTATCCTTTTTAAACTTGAGCGTCTTGTCATCGGATCCTTTTTCCGCGATAGAAATAACCGTATAAATGGAAAGATGCAACGCCTTGATACCTTCGAATCGTTTCTGAAGTTCTTCTTCAGCAGGATTTACCACAAGAGAAGAAGTATCAAAGACAAAGTCCGAAATGGATATGAAACTCAATCCAAGGGATGAATCAGTTACTGTTTTCGCCTTCAGAGTAACGACTTTGCCTTCATGCGGCTCCCTGTAAGTGATAACGTAATGTGTCTCTTTTGTATTTTTTGTCATGATTATATGATCATTAAGGTTGTGAACTCGTGAGAGTCACGATTACACGATTGTATAAAAGTTCAGGATCAAGGTTTGCACAATCCAGAAGAATGCGGTGTACGCATGTGTACGTGTATGTCTACAAGGCGTAAGCCGTAAATTCTAAGATTGCGCAAAAAAAGATATTGGACTTTTTAAAAAGTTGTCAAGGTTGCCAATGATTTTTCTTATTGAAACTATAATACCTGTTATGCTTTGTCAAAGAAGATTACTATTTAATCAATGGTTTGGTATTAAAACACAGTTTGAGAAACAGCATCGCAATCAAACCGGATGAACCGTCGTCCGACTTAGCCAAAAGCCGGATCAACACGAAATAACTTCAAGCCAACTCAAAAACTCCGATAACCATTAATCGCTTCGCTAATCCCAGCGCCAACCTCCTGTTCCCAATCTTCGGTTTTTTTTGCTATCTTCTCTTCTATAGTAATTAAAGGATGTTGCATAATAGTATGATATAATATACACCTACATTTTATATAGTTTCAAGTAAGCTATAATGGTAATTCCGGCAACGCTCACCGGCATGCATACCTGTAAAATGATCATCTTTTAAACCTTTAAGAGATTAGGGACCATCACCTTGCAATTCCCTCAACAAAACCCGTAATTTTTCGTCACATACAAGGGAGAACGAATAATAAATCGCAAAATCGGATGTATTCTTAGATAAAGTTTCGACGGTCTTGCCGTGTATATTAATGTATACGCTAGTGTATAAAAAGACACAGCGGTTTGATCAATCTTATTTTTCAGTTAAGGCCATAAATTATTATTCAACTCCCAATAAATTATATTATAAACAAATGGTTAGAGCATATAGAGAAAATATTATGTTTTATGGCACTTTTCTTGCTGAATATAATATATGCAAACAAACCAAGCCCGAACCAAGTCCGGACCAAAAGGGCAGAATGGAACGGGGTTTAAAAAATACTTTACCTTTTTTATTGTTGTCCGGCCAATAATAAGCGGATCAAGGGCTATAGCAAATTGGTCGAATAACAACCGGACGGTTTGTAATTCCGGGTGATCAAACTTCTAAGAAAACCGCCATTGTTAATTTAACTTCCTTTTTCCCACCATCATCCCTCCTAATCCATGTTCCCCGTAACTGCGATACGGGGAACATGGTCTATCCGTTAAAACACCCTTCAAGTATTACTCAGTATCATCATATACAGTTAATAGCCTTTGCAATTATTGTGGGCTATTAAGGTCTTTCCAGAAATTGTTTTTCTCATTATATCTTCTTTCTGCCGCGATTAAGCATTGATTTTTTTTTAAAGGAATATATATAGAGGTACTGAGTATCCTTCACCGGATTGAACCGTAATATAAAATTATAAACTGTATCGGAAAATATGAAAGACGAAACCGTTGAAATAAAGAACTATCAATGTCGCATGATATCCAGCAAGGGGAAAGGATCCTCCATTGTTTTGCTTCATGGTTTTATGTTTACAAGCGATGTCTGGAATGAAATCGGCTTATTGAGAATGCTCGAGCAGCGCAATATTCCCTTTAAGGCTTTGGATATGCCATACGGAAAAATAAGCGAATGTTCTCCCCGGACAAATGATGTCAGCTCGAATATGGAACTCCTTTCTTCCATTGCCGGCAGGGATCCGGTCATTGTGGGGGCAAGTCTGGGAGGGTTTATTGCATTGAAATACAGTGTGTCGTATCCCGTCCGCGGACTTTTGCTGGCAGCGCCTGTTATGAGTATGCAAAAAGAACTCATGCGCCATTATGAGACATTTAATTCAGCAATTTCTATTATTTACGGAGAGAAAGACAATATTGTATCGGCAAATGAAATGAAAAAATTATCCCAGAGCACCAATACAAAACTTAAAATTTATAAAGAGGCATCTCATGCGGCTTATCTTGATTACCCGGAACAATTTGTAACAGATGTCCTGGAATTATACGATATAGCCACCGGGAACCATGAACAGATCTGACAGGCAGTTGGAACAATACGATTGCTGATGATGCCGCAAAGCATTAAAGATTCAGTTTCTTGCTTCAGTTGCTCACGTGATCATCCCGAACCGCCCAACAAATCAATCATGTTGTTTACATATACTGTAAAACATGGTCACGGGGATTAATCAATACCCCTTCTGAAAAAATCTTCGGTTTCAATTATGCTCCCTGATCTTCGGGTTCTCTCCCTTGGAACGGTGCCCTCCTTGAAGCATTCATAAATTACTTTGCGAGACTCATCAATAGGAAGTAACCCGGTTTCTGCATCAATTTCGGCAAATACCACACTATCCGGTACTGAAAACATTCGACGGGGTTTTTCGTTTAAAACCGTTTGCATAAAATCAAGCCATATGGGAACCGCGGCACGAGATCCGGTTTCCCTGGGGCCTAATGTCTCATGATTATCCAGTCCGACCCATACGCCTGTCACATACTCGGGTGAATACCCCATAAACCAGGCATCATTGAGATTGTTGGTCGTTCCGGTTTTCCCTGCAGCCGGACGATTCAGGGCCTTGATTCGCCACCCTGTGCCTTCCTGTATTACCTGTTCCAGCATATGCGTAATCATAAATGCCGTACTCTCGGGAATTACTCTTTCGGACTGGATATCTTCAATATAGATGACATTGCCATTTCTGTCATCGATGCGACTGATAAACTGAGGTTCAATTTTTTCGCCCCGGTTGGCAAAAACTGCATACGCCCCGACAAGTTCAAGCAAAGAAGTTCCGGAGGAACCCAGCGCCAGCGACAGATCCCGTTCCATGTGACTTTGAATTCCCATTTTCTCTAAATAATTCACAAGGTAATTGATACCGATATCTTGAAGTATTCTGACGGTAATAACATTTCTGGAATAAATTAAACCATCCCTGAACAGGGTGATCCCGTGGAAGGTATTATCATAATTTCTGGGTTTCCAAGTGAAATCCTGATCAGCATCCCTGAAAACAATGGGTGTATCCACGATGGTTGTCGCCGGCGTATAACCCCGGTCGATGGCGGCAGCATAAATTAACGGCTTTAGAGCGGAACCCGGCTGTCTGCGCGACTGAAAAGCCCTGTTGAACTGACTCTGCCTAAAATCAAACCCACCGATCATGGCCTTTACCCTGCCACTCCCCGGCTCCATCGATAAAAGAGCGGATTGAACCTCGGGAACCTGTTCAAGGGCAAGTTCCCATTTTTCATTTTCCTCGGTCTTTTGTTCCTTAACGCTTACCTCGATTACGTCACCCGTGCGCAGCACGCTGCCAGGTCGGGTTACAAATACATTCCCATAAGGCACTTCAATATTCGGCTTCCTCGCCCATCGCATGTTTTCAAGGGTGATTATTCCAATTTCATTACCAATTCGAACAGTAACGGTATTTTTTACATCATCCACATTGATAACCACACCCCTGGTTATTTTCCCTTTTTCCAATGGTTCAAGAGCCATTGTTTTTTGGATCTTATGACTGAAATCCTCTATTTGCTGTTTATCCAGATTTTCCAGAGGCCCTCGGTATCCCCTCCGCTTGTCAAGGTTCCGCAACCCGGTTTGAACTGCTTTTGCCGCTGCTTCCTGCATTTCAATATTGACGTTTGTATAAACATCAAGCCCCCCCCTGTAGAGCATATCCCGGCCAAAACGATCTTCCACAATCCTCCTGACATGCTCGGCGTAATAGGGAACCGTTTCAGTAAAAAGATATCTTCGGGGTTTAATCTCGATTATCTCGTTAATGGCTTCTTCGGCCTCTTCCGCGGTAATGAATTCCTGGGCCACCATCCGGTTTAACACATAAATCTGTCTGTTTTTGGCCCTGTCAGGGTGCCTGTTAGGAGAATAACGGCTCGGAGCACTTGGCAAACCGGCAAGAAGCGCACTTTCAGCCAAAGTGAGCGATGATGAATTTTTTCCGAAATATTGCCTGGCCGCAGCCTCGACACCATGAGCGCTATTGCCCAGGTATATCTGGTTCAAATATAAATGA
>SLIE01000344.1 GCA_007135795.1 Desulfobacterales bacterium | reverse complement strand
CAAAGATTTTTGATACAAATTGTAGTACTTTTTGTTTGCGATGGCATAAATATAGTATTACGCTGCAACGCAGCAGGTGGAACTTTTGGAGACACCATCGAGGCTGGGGTTGAGAATTTTCCTTATATCCAGAGCAAAGGGAGTCTTTTCGCATTGACCTGGCCATTTCGTTCACATTTACCGGGAAAAAAGAGTTTTCATGGCAAAGCGTGCAATTTTTCCTGTAATACTCATTTGTACAATTTTGGTTCTGTGCTCATGCGCTATAAGCGGGGCCGCCCCCAACCAGCGCTATTTCGAGGCTGAGGCTTGCCACGAGCGGCTCAAAAACGACACCGAAAAAAGGCAATATCGTAGTTATTGGCTCACCTGTATCAGGCAATTCGAATCGGTTCACGCTGTGGATCCACGGGGGCCATGGGCTGCGGCAGGGCTTTACATGAGTGGTCGTCTTTATGGTGAGCTCTACGAACTATCTCACAAGCCATCCGATCTGAACACCTCTCGAATGTTGCTTGGACAGGTAAGGGATACTTATCCCAATAGTGCTTATAGCAAGCGGGCTGACGCGGATTTGAAGGCCATGTCCAAAGGGGTCGGGAAAAACGTACTGGCCGAGACGGCAAAAAAACAATATTACCTTGCAGAATCAGCCTATAATGATCTCCAGCGATCTCCTGCTAAAAAAAAGTACCGCTCCTATTGGTTAAAAATAATACATGAGTTTGAAAAGGTGCATGAAATAGATCCCTATGGTCCGTGGGCGGCAGCTGGTCTGTTCAGGACCGGTGAGATGTACCGGGAGCTTTACAGCCATTCTTACAGCCCTGCGGATGAGAAAAAAGCCGAAGCGCTTTTTAACCAGGTCCTTCGAGAATACCCGCGCAGTGCATACAGTGATCGTGCAAGAATTTCCTTGAAGGAAAAATCCGGGGATAGAGATCCTTTGGCAAAGTTGACCGGTATGGAAACCACGTCGGGAGAGGTCGCCGCACCAAAGGACAGGAAGTCTGAAATGCCCGCATCCGGTGATCCTGCCACTGTCACGGGTATTCGATACTGGTCGAATCCCGACTACACAAGGATTGTTATAGATGCGAACCAGGAAACCAGTTTTGTCAACAACCTGCTCAAGAAAGATCCTTCGATCAACCTGCACCATGAACGTCTGTATGTCGATTTGGACAAAAGCCGGCTTTCCGCAAGCATACAGCGAAAGATTCCGATTGATGACGCTCATTTGAAAGATGTACGGGCAGGTCAGTACTGTCCGGACACTGTCCGGGTTGTCGTTGATATGAAATCTTTTGAGGAGTATAGCGTTTTTGCGCTTAAAAATCCTTTCCGGATCGTTATTGATGTGCGCGGTAAATCCGACACGTCATCACCGCCGGTGTCACAACCCGGTGTGCATCATGCCGGGGAAATCAACCAGT
Organism: Desulfobacterales bacterium; assembly: GCA_007135795.1. GTDB lineage: Bacteria > Desulfobacterota > Desulfobacteria > Desulfobacterales > Desulfosalsimonadaceae > B1SED10-16. Next base: position 3,294 of record SLIE01000344.1, on the reverse strand, counting down.
CACCGGGATCTGCATCGATTGCCCGTCAGCTTGCACTTGGGGTCAGGCGCGTGGTGATCGATCCCGGCCACGGCGGGCGTGATCCGGGTGCTCCCGGTGCGTTTCCCGGGGTTCATGAGAAAGATATCGTACTTGAGCTTTCGAAGGTGCTGGCAAGTAAAATTAAACGGGATCTTGGTCTGGAAGTAATCATGACCAGAACCACGGATACCTATCTTACCCTGGAAGAGCGTACCGCAATTGCCAATACCCACAGGGCGGATCTTTTTATTTCCATCCATGCCAATGCATCCACAAATAAAAATGCCCATGGCATCGAGACGTATTTTTTGAACCTGACAACCGATAATGAGTCAATCGCCGTTGCCGCCAGGGAGAATGCGACCTCGGAGAAAAATATCAGTGAATTGCAGGAAATCCTGATGGATCTGATGCATAATGCCAAAATCAATGAATCGAGCAGGCTGGCAACGTATGTTCAAAATTCAATGTACGGCAGGGTGTCCGGGCAATTCAATCCTGTGGCGAACAAAGGTGTCAAGCAGGCTCCGTTTTATGTTTTGCTGGGGGCGCAGATGCCATCGATACTCATTGAAACCGGGTTCATCAGCAATCCCCGCGAGTGCCGGCGGCTTATGGATCCGGAATACCAGAAGGCATTGTCCAACGGGATCGTCTCCGGGATACGCGCTTTTATTAATGACACCAGGCCACCCACCCTGGTTACTACAAATTGATATTTAAAAGGAAGCAATATGAGTATTTCGTCGATTTCCGTTCTTGATGGACGGTACCAGCATTATACAAAATCCCTTGAGGATATATTTTCTGAATTTGGTCTCATCAAAAGCCGGGTTTATGTCGAAACGCGTTGGCTCCGGTTTTTACTTTGCGAACTCAAGCTGGACACCGTCGATGATGGGTTTTCCCATTTTCTCGATGAGATTCATGACAAGTTTGATACCGATTGCGCGCTTGCGGTCAAGGCCATCGAAGCCACAACCAATCATGACGTCAAGGCTGTGGAATATTTTATCAAACAGCGGCTTATCGAAGGCGGGTACGGACGTGTACAGGAATGGGTACATTTCGCCTGTACCTCGGATGATATTAATAATACGGCCTATGGATTGATGCTAAAATCCGGGAGACGGCACCTCACCGACTTGTTGCGGGAAGTGCAGGAAAAAATAGAACAAATGGCTATCAAGTACAAAAATGTGCCAATGATGGCCAGAACGCATGGACAACCGGCAACTCCCACCACCGTGGGCAAGGAGATGATCAATTTCGCATGGCGCATTCGAATGGAGACGGATGCCCTTGAGGCGCTGCCTATTTCAGGGAAAATGAATGGTGCCAGTGGAAATTTCAATGCGCATCATTTTGTGTTGCCTGAGATCGATTGGATATCCGCAAGTGAAAAGTTTGTCAGTCAATACCTGGGTCTTGAGCCGCTCCTGTATACCACCCAGATTAATCCCTCGAATCACATTTCCGCGGTTTTACATTCCATGGTGCGGATAGCCGCCGTCTTCATCGATTTGAACCGGGATATGTGGGGATATATCTCCCTGGGGTATTTTACTCAAAAATTGAAAGAAGGTGAAGTGGGTTCCTCAACCATGCCGCACAAGATAAACCCCATTGACTTTGAAAACAGTGAAGGAAATATGGGAATTGCTATTTCAATGATGGAGCACATGGCTGTAAAGCTACTCATTTCCCGGTTTCAAAGAGATTTGAGTGATAGTACCGTGCTCCGCAACTTAGGGGTTTTATTTGGATATCTTACAGTAGGGGTAAAAAGCACGCTAAAAGGATTGGGCAAACTGGCCATCAACGAGCATGTGATTGAAAAAGATCTGGCAGACAACCTGGAGCTGCTTGCCGAACCTATCCAGACGGCAATGCGTTTATACGGTGAAATCAATCCTTATGAAAAACTGAAAACCCTTACACGTGGCAGGAGAATTACCCGGGAAGATTTAAATGACTTCATGGCGGGACTTGAAAGCTTGCCTGAGCCGGTAAAGAGCCGGATATCCACAATGGCGGTCTCGGAGTATACGGGGCTTGCTGAAAAAATAGTAGATCGCTATTTTCAATCGAAATAGGGTCTATATGAAAATGATTCACTCGCAATAATTCATAACATCAGAGAAGGTTGCTAAGTTATTCCGGACAAAAAAATGCAGTGCATTCGTTACCGGTGCATTCCGTCCCGGTTGCGTTGCTCGGCGACCAATACGCCCGGTATTCTCGTTTCGTGCGCACCGAGTCGGTCGCCGCGACCATCTCGGTGCGTCCCTGTATTTGTACCGGAACCACTAAGTTAAAAGTTACATATAATGGCATAGTGATTTTTTAATTTGCGATGGAAATATATAGCATTTCGAGCTAACGTAAAATGCTACAATTAAGTAGTTGAGATTTTTTACGACGCCATTAGTATGTGCACCTGGCTGGAAGAAGCACTTCATCAAAAAATATCAGGGAAATGCTATGTGCTTTTTATCGTTAGAATCTGAGCCTTGATCCGGACGTTAAAGAGACAGCTTCCATAAAGTATTGTTTCGTACAGGTATTGTTCTGAAGATGCTTTATTTGAGTTAGTATTAAAGTTGTTGACTTTATGACTCAAATTGAATAAGAATAAACTGTACGAAGATCTACAAAACTACCTATAAACTCTTGGTAATTCTTGAAGGAGATAATTTCGCTGCACTCGTAAAAACTCACATGATTGATGAGAAAGCTAAGTTAAAAGTTCCATAATACAGAGCGTAGTGATTTGATTTCGAACATGACTAAATCGTACCAACGGAGTAGCTGGGGTTCGGCGACACCGTCAAATTTGCTTTATCGTAATCCGGTTTGATAAATTGAGGATTCCATTACCATATGCGGACTTTTTTTTTCATACATATCAATAGTTAAATGAATGTTTCAAAATTGAAAACGCGCTAATGGTGTTGTTGTTCGTGTGATGAGTAAATGATCTACTTTCTTTCAAGCTTTTTTTGTTGCGCAAAATCTTTAAATGATTTAATAAAATAATTATACTATTCGTAAAAGAAATGCTGGCCTTTTCAGTTTAGCACCTGTCCCAAAAACTTGAATGCCGTTCATACATACATATTGGGTTCCCGTTGTAAATAAGCACCCTTCGCGAGTTCATCGAAACGAAATATACTTAATCGTAATGATATTACTGCAAAATCTACATTTGTTGCGAAGTTGGAATCTAATCCTGGTCCCAATGTTGGCTAAATTATTGTTTTAATAAAGGAT
>SLIE01000006.1 GCA_007135795.1 Desulfobacterales bacterium | reverse complement strand
CCTGAATATTTTCAATTCTGGCGGGCGGCACAATCATCTCCCCGTCGGCATTGAAAATGAAAACAGAACCACTGCCGGCTATGCGCACTTCCCTGAACTGCTCTTCAAGCCCCCGGATAAGTTCTTGCAGTCTGGCTTTCTCTGCAGCCTGTATATACGAAAGGTCCACGAATGCGCCCAGCACCCATTGCCAATGCGGAATGACAGCGAGATAAGCAAGCTTTTCCTCTACATTTTCCGAACCTGATTCCCTGGAAGAAAAAACCGCAAACTGCTCAAAAGTAGCCCCGGGACGATTGACAATGCTTGACAAGGGCTGACCTTTGATATCCTCTATGTTTGTCAAACGCTGATTGATCAGATTTTTCCCGGAATCGAGTACGATCTCGTAATGATTGTCAGCAATGAAAAACCTGGTGGCACCCATCTCCAACCCGCTGAGCCAGTCCATGAATCGCTCTCTTCTGAGGCCTTCCATTTGGTTGTCGCTCATATCCATATCAGCCAGGTAGAGCTCGAGGCTGGACAGGATCACCCCGGTTTCTCTTGTGAGCCGATCCTTGCTTCGCACGATACTGCTGATGCGATCCGAAATAAGTCCTCTGTAAACGCCCTGAATGTTTAGAAAGACCATATCCATGATGTTTTCCACATTCTTTTGCTCACTGTGCATAATCTCTCGACCGACATCCCTGTGGGTGAGGTAGATAATCACTGCCGCCGTGAGCAGCAATATCAAGGCCATGATTGTTATGAGCTTGGCGCGAAGGGTCTTGAACATCAGGATTCCAGGTTGAAAGTTTAAATAAAGGCATTAGTTAGTAGAAAGGATATCAAAAAATTCTAAAATTAACCACAATTACTACTATTCGCCATCCTAAAAAGTTATTTAGTGCCTGAACGAAAACCGTCTTTTCCGCCCTTGATTTTTTTCCGCTTTTTTCCGTGTGTTCCGTGGGCTATCGCTTTTTTCTGTATCAGGGATTTCGCTTGGGCACGATGTAATATATTTCGGAGTGTTTTTGAAGGGTAGGCCAGTCTTCACCAATGACGGGAATTTCCAGACCATGGCGTGTTAAAGGGCGTGATTGAACAAAAGAGCCGAATCAAGTGTCTTGTTTGCCAATTCCACGATGTGCTGATGGTGCGTAAAGCAAATGACCTGGGTGCTTTTCGAAACTTCGGCAAGTGCCTGAAGCGAAGTGACGGCCCGGTCATCGTCGAACTTGATAAAAATATCATCCACGATAAACGGCATGGCCTCCCTATCCTTAAGGTAAATTTCGAGGCCGGCCAACCGCAGGGAAAGATAGAGCTGATCAGCGGCACCGTCGCTCATGCCGGCAACGGGCACGATTTCATTTTTCCGCCGCACACCGACGACCACCGGTTGGTTGGCGGAATCAAATTCCGCGCGGATACCGTCAAACGACCCACCGGTGATCCGGTTGAACAATTCGGACGCCCGTTTCAGAATCGGTCCTTCACTTTTTTCCCGGTATCGTTCGACTGCCTTGTTTAAAATAAATGCCTCGATTTTTAACCGGGCATACTGGTCGACATCATTTTCAAGACCACCGAGCAGGATCTGGATCTCCTCCGCCAGATCCGCCGCCGTGGCATTGCCGTTCATCTCCCCCAGCCTCGTCCTTTCGGCGCCAATGGTTTGATTCAACGATTCTTTTTCATTTTCCAGGTAGTCGATAGTCTCTTCAAGATGTTTGATTTCACCCGTGATGGCATCCGGATCGATGATCGATGCGCCGCGGATGAAATCATCGACACTGACACCACCGGAAAGTTTGCGAAGCTGCTGATCGACACCGTGCAACTCGTTTTCGATCCGGCTCCGCACTGCCGAATTTTTTTCGGCCTCCGGGAGTTGCCGGTAATCGGTTCGACCGGCGTCCTCACACATCCGCTTGAGCGATGCTTCCACCCCGGATAATTCCCCATCGGTTTTCTTTATGTGATCTTTTTCCTGGTGCAATTGCTTTTTAAGGCTTTCCTGGATCGACTGGGCACGCCTGGCATTATGCAATCGCTGGTTTATTTCGATTGCCGCTTCAGCAGGGGTTCGATCATACAGATCTTTGGCGATCGTATCCGTCAGGGCAGACACTTTTTTAGCAAACGCCTCAGCGTCGCGGTCTATGCCGTGTATCCGCTGCCGGAGAATTTCAGCTTCCTTTAATTTTGAAAAAAGACTCTGGAGTTCTCCCATGACGGCGCTTGCTTCGGAAGGTCGTGAATTGCCGGTCAACCCGAGGGGGCGCACCGCGGCTTCCCATTGTTTTTCCCACTGCTGCAAATTTTTTTCGTTTTCCGCCAGACGGTATTGCGCTGTTTTTAAATCATTTTCCTTACGTTTTGTATCCCGCCACAATTGTTCACGCTTTGCGGATCGTTCCTTTTCCTCATCAATGACAACCCTGGCGCTTTTAATGATACGGGCAAGTGTTTCATTCGTTAAATCAACTGTTTTTGAAAACGGTTGTAACGCCTGAAGAAGCTTTGCCCGGTGCGTGTCAATCGCCTGTTTCAAGAGATCTGCTTTTCTATGTTTTTCAATGCATTCCCTTGCCTTATCCATCCATTTTTCAAGATTTTGCACCCAGCGTTCCATCTCTTTCGGTGTTTTAATCTCAAATTTCAGATCCGGCCATGCGGCAACCCACGCTGTCTGCAATTGGGTCTCTTCCTGGCGATGGCGTTCCATATCTTTGCCTAAGTCTTCTATCTGGCGGACATAAGAGGCCCTGTCCGCGGAGAGCCTTGCTTTTTCCGCAACCCTGTCGGCCTCACGATTCAAACGATCGGAAATGCTATCCGCTTCCTGCACAAGATGTTCAAATGCTTCATCAAGTTCACTGAACCCGGGAAAGGCCGTCAGGTACGTTTTGATTTCCGCTTCAGAATAAACGCCCGTCTTCCAGTCCTTCAGGATTAATTGCCACCCCTGATCCCGAATGGACCGGATTTTTTCAAGGTCTTTCCGGGCGGGAACGTCATGGGTCGATCGAATAATCTCGAGGTTCTTTTCGACTTCATTTAAATTGTGTTGCGCTTTTTCGCGTTCTTTTTGTTTTTCAGATAGCGCTGTTTCAAGCAGATTAAACCGTTTTTCAAAATGATGAATCGTTTCCAGGGAAGGGATCTGAAGTTTTCCAATCTCCTCAAACGTCTTATCGCCTAACCCTGACTTGATTTTTTCCTGCCCGGATAATTTCAAGGCGGATTTGATATCATCCAGCTCTGCCTGGTTGCTTTTTTCCAGGGATCCGTATTCCACCGCTTCCCCAAGCGCTATTTGCAGCGCCCCTGTGTCCGAAGATGCGCCAAGGACGTTTAGTTCTTCCTCGCTTTGATTGATCTCCTCCCGGAGCTTGGGCAACGCCTCCCGTGCATCCATAATCCGGGTATGAATTCGTTCAAACTCCGTTGCAAGATCACTTATTCGAACACTTTCCTCCTTTCGGATTCTCAGTTTTTCGGCTTCCTCCAATGTCAGATCATTGCGAAGGCCTTGCAGAATTTCCCTGGCTTCGCTCTGGTAGGCACGCCTTCTTACGACCAGATCGCCCCTGTCCTTGCCTGCTTTTCGGTGGCTGCCAACTTCCTGCTGGATCTCTTCAATCAGTTTGAATTGTGCCAGGAGATCATCTGGAATATCAAGTCCGGCAAGTTCGGCTTTCAGTTTTACGATCGCCTCATGTGACTGTTTTTTTTTATGTTCAGCGACCTCGAGCCTGGAAATCAGCTGTCGCCGCTTCTCCGGAAAATCCTCCGGCAGAAGAACAGTTGTTTTGTAGACTTGAAATTCTTCCATTAACTCACGGCGCCTGGAGATTATCGGGAAAGCCTCCTGGAACCGTTTGAATCGGTGGATTTTTACCTGATATGTATTTAATTCGGATTCAACGACTGTTTTTCTTTCTTCGGCCCCGGATAAATTTTTATGGTGCAGCATCCATTTTTCGCCGGGGAGCTGGGTGTCGCGCAGCTGTTTGCGCAGCTGGTTTAAATTGGATAATGAGACATTGATCCGGGGTTTCTGACCGGACGGTTTAAAGAGCGCTTCGGCGTCGGCTTTCAACCTGTCCTGTAATTGCCTGAGGTTAATGATGCCCGAGCCAGCCGAAAAGATGAGATGTCCCAGATCACCCCCCCCGGCAACGATTTCCCGCCCCCCATGCACGAGTTTTTCATTGTCGATACCGAACATTGAATTGAAAAGCGTCTCATCGATGCCACCCAGGAAACGAGCCAGCCGAGAATCCTCGACAATGGTGGCATCATCCTCCTGGCGCAATGTGTTGACGCGTCCTTTACGCCGTACCACGGACAATTGGTCGCCGCCCCCGCTGCGAAGTACCCCCCCGATCCGCAGTTTCGAATAATGATGGATGAAATTATCAGCGGATCGCTCCGAAATCCCGTACAGCAGCCCATGAATTGCCCGTAGCGCCGAACTTTTTCCCGCCTCATTGGGACCATACACAAGATGGAGCCCTTCGCTCCCCTGGTTGAGGGAGATTACTTTATCGGTAAAGGGGCCAAAAGCCAGTAATCGAAGCTCATCAATTCTCATACGACCGCCTCTCCCTGCTTAAAAGCCGGCCGATAAGACCCGGCTGAACCTGGTTCAGCAATTCGAAGACCCACTCGGGACTACCCGGTTTGATACCATCAGAAATGTTCTTCATTTCAGGCGGCAGTTTTTTTTCAAGGT
>SLIE01000152.1 GCA_007135795.1 Desulfobacterales bacterium | reverse complement strand
GACGCGGGGGCAGACGAACTGGCACTGCTTGATATCACGGCCACGGTCGAGGGGCGTGCCACAATGCTCGATGTTGTGAAAAAAGTGGCACAGGTCGCCACGGTACCATTTACCGTGGGAGGGGGAATCAATGATGTTGACGCCGCCAAGGCCGTTCTGGCGGCAGGGGCGGACAAGATTTCTACCAGCAGCGCCGCGTTTCGTACTCCCGCAGTAATCGATCAGATGATAAAAGCGCTGGGGGCGGATTGTGTCACCGTGGCCATCGATGCGGCACGCAATGAAGCGCTCCCTTCCGGTTACGAGGTCTACATCGATGGTGGTCGAACCCCTACGGGTGCTGATGCAATTGAGTGGGCGAAAACAATTGACGGGTTTGGAGTGAAAACCATTCTTCCCACAAGTAAAACCACCGATGGCGTAAAAACAGGGTATGATCTGGATTTGATCCGGAAAATAAAGGCGGCTGTTTCAGCAGATGTCGTGGCATCCGGCGGAGCGGGAACGTTGGAACATTTTTTTGAAGCGGTGAACGCCGGAGCGGATATCCTGCTGGCGGCATCTGTTTTTCACTTTAACATCATATCCATACCGGATCTGAAAGCATACCTGAAAAAACGTGGCGTGGCAGTCCTCTGATACGTATGATCCGGGTGGCGTCATGCAGTTCCGGGTTCTTAAAATGAAAATGTGGTGAAATCGCCGTTTTCAAGATCCGCGTAAAGCATCTTCCCCTGAAAAGGGCAACCGCGTTTCAAAATGATTTTTATTGCTTCCATGGCTTGCAGGGATGCAATAATAGCAGGAGTGATGGCGGGGGTTCCCAAAACGGCTTCTGAAGAGAGTTCCTCTGCAGGGCTGAAGAGCATTGCAGGGGCTGAATCCTCCGGAAACAGGCTTATCAGCCGCCCTTCAAAGCCGGATATTGCCCCGTGCACCAGCGGAATTTTTAATTTTCGGCAGGCTTTGTGCAAAACCTGCCGGGATTCCATGTTGTCAAGTGCATCGATTGCAAGATGGGTGCTTTGAACAAGGGTGATCGCATTTTCCGCAGTCATGGATACCGGATGCGCCTCAGTTTCTGCCGCCGGGTTAACCTCGGCAAGTTTACTCGCGGCAACGGTTGCTTTTGCCTGACCGACATTGCCTGTGTCCGAAAAGATTTGGCGATTCAGATTTGATTCATCGAATCTGCCATGATCGATTATGACAAGGTGACCAATACCCGCTCTTGCAAGGAGTTGGAGTACGTACCCACCGAGACCGCCCGCACCAATCACTGCCACGCGGCTCCGCGCAAGAGCTATTTGTTCCGTGATACCGATACTGACCCTGTTCCGGATATAGCGCATGGGCCATATGTTTTTCTCCATGGCCCGGATGTAGACGTCCCGGAGCGTACATTCAAATAATCCGGCGATTTTAACGGCATCTGCCTCGAAAATGACAATAACCTCTCTTCCGGCCTGGTCGATTACCGGTTTAGCGCAATCATCGATTCCTTTATCAAAATCGACCGTATTTTCATTCATGCAGCGGCCTTTTATTGTTATACTCTCAATCAGAGACAAAAAGAAACATTGGCTCTATAAACTTCGGGTCTTCATGTTCCATTGTATTTACGATGTGCTTGTGAAGGCGTCTCTTGTGCTCCGCAAAAATTCCTCTTTTCTTGTTAAACCCTCTGGCGAACAAAAGCACGTCCGCCATCAAAGCATCGGCATCCGGGCTTGCTTTTTCAATGACGTGATGCACATGGAGTTCATCTGCACCTGCGCGCTTTCCGGTAAGTTTTAACTCATTGAGTTTGTAGTAAGGGATCGATTTTTTAATTATCTCGATCATGCCGGGAAGGAAGGGAATACCCAGATCGACCTCTGGAAAGCAAAAATACCCCCGATCCGCTTTCATGAAACGAAAATCGCATGCACAAGCCAGAATTGCGCCATTGCCAAATGCATGACCATTTATGGCAGCAATTACAGGGACGGGGAACAGCAGAAGCTTTCTGAACACCGCGTTCATGCCGTACATAAACCCTTTTATGTTTTCGAAAGACTGGTTTTGCATCTGGACGCCGATCCAGTCGACATCGATTCCAAGGGACCAGAACTTCGGGCTTTTGGATGTGAGAATGACCGCTGTGACGGATGTGTCTTCCTGGATTGACGTCAGGAGGGCGTTGAAAGCATCCGCAAAATCGGGATTGTGCCTGTTTTCGTCATTGTCCATGGTTATTATGGCGACTGATTCTAATTTTTCCCAGTAAATTATCGGCATAGACGTTTCCATTATCGGGTTTTTGATTTTTGTGGCAGTGTTTTCAGATCTTCCAGGCGTTTCAAGATTTTTTCCTGAACAGACAACAGTTCCTGTTTCAGAATCTGCAGTTCTTCCATCCGGCTGTTGATTTCCCGCAATTTTAATTTACCGTACTGAAGCGACTTGTTTAACTGTTGCACCTCATCCATATCAAAATCGGCCATCCCGATCATTTCAGCAATTTCGTCGAGAGAGTATCCGAGCCGTTTGCCACGAAGTATCAACCTGAGCCGGGCCCTGTCCCGCCTGTTATAAATACGGTGGTTCCCTTTGGTGCGCCTGGGGGATATCAAGCCTTTTTCTTCATAAAAGCGGATCGTGCGAGTACTGATATCCAGTTCGTCGGCAAGTTCCGATATGGAAAATGAATCAGTCTCAATTTTTTTTAGGTTCATGATTTACCTGGCTTGCAAGTTAATATCAATTTTCAAAGTGCTTATTACATTGGACGATGGGTGAAAGGGCACTAAATATACGTTCAAGCCGTTTCGGTTTTTATCCTGTGCTTGTTCCCGCAAATGATGCCGGATACTGAGAGGCCCTGATCGTTATTTGTAACCAGACAGTTGACAATCTGATTGATTTCGATGGTTTCACAACCTTCAATATATACCGGAATATAATTTGAAGAAAGTCCTTTAATACAAAATTCGGGATTATTGGTTTTTTTCTCTGTTATCACCTCAAGGATACGACCGGTCATGTTCTGATAAAACTTTTCTTTTTTTGATCTCCCAAGTTCGGAAAGTGCCAGGGCGCGTTGTTTGATGATCCCGGACGGGACCTGATCCGGATAATTCGCCGCAGGCGCCGGTGATCGCGGAGAAAACGGGAACACATGCAAATAGGAAATTGGAAGGCTTTCTATGAGATCGCAGGTATTTTGAAATTCACGGTTGGTTTCTCCCGGGAAACCGGTCAGGACATCTGCACCTATGGCGGCCTCGTCGAAATGTTGGTTGATCTTTCTCACCGTTTAAGCAAAATCTTCCGGAGAATAGTGTCGGTTCATACGTTTTAGTACATTATGATCTCCGCTTTGGAGGGGTATATGGAAATGGCGGCATATTTTCGGAGAATTCCGGACAAGATCAAGCAGTGGTTCTGTGATTTCCGCTGGTTCCAGGGAACTCAGGCGTAATCTTTTCAAATCCGGGTTCGCCAGTATTTGTTCAAGCAGCCGGGTCAGGGTATGGTTGCCGGACAGATCCAAACCCCATCGGCCAAGATGGATTCCCGTCAAAACGATTTCCCGGGCACCTGTCCGAAGAAGTTCCTCAACTTCGGTGATTACCTGCTCCGGAGATAGGCTGCGGCTCCTGCCGCGACTGTATGGGACAATACAGTAAGTGCAAAAGGAATTGCACCCATCCTGGATTTTCAGAAACGGGCGTGTCCTGCTGCCGGCAGAAGGAGCTGGCATCCGGTCAAACAATCGCTTTTCTTCAATGGGGTCATTGATAATTGTTGCGCCACCGGATTTTTCAGTTGAACCGGTATCGATAATATCAAAAATACGATGTTTGTTCGATTGTCCGATGATGTAATCGACCCCTTCGATATGCTGTATTTGTTCGGGCTCTGTCTGGGCGTAACAACCGGTGACAATTATTTTTGCACCCGGGTGGGCCCTGACAGCCTTTCGTATTGCCTGGCGGGATTGCATCGCCGCTTTTACGGTCACAGCACAGGTGTTGATGATGCATATATCGGCCGGCTTTTCGTCAGGAAGCGAAATGGTTTTATTACCACACGCGTAGGATGCAAGAGATTCGGATTCAGCCTGATTGACCTTGCAGCCAAGCGTTATGAATTTAACGTTATTTTCCATGGTCATGTAATCCATCCCCCGGCAACAATTGATTCCCCCTGGTAGCAAACGGCGACCTGTCCCGGTGTAATCGCATGCTGGGGGTTATTAAAGTGGATTGTTGCGGAATTATTCGCAGAAGGGGTTAAAACAGATTCAACCGCCTGGTGTCTGTACCGGATGCGTGTTTCGACGCGTATAGGCGCTTGTGGTTTTGGTATGAGCCAGTTGATATCGGTGATAAAACATTTATCCTGATATAACTCATCTTTGAATCCGACAATCAATTGATTTTGTTCTATGTCGAGTCCCAGCACATAATACGGATATGCCGCAGGGCAGTTGATTCCTCTGCGCTGGCCGATGGTGTACCGAAAAAGCCCTTGGTGACAACCGATCACTTCCCCTTTGGTATTGACAATATCGCCGTTTTCAAATTTTCTGTGCAGCCGTGACAATAAAAAATCCTGGCAGGATTTATTCCGGATGAAGCAAATGTCCTGGCTTTCTTTTGTGATGACAGGGCGGAGGTCGTTCTCAACCGCAATCTGACGGACTTCGGTTTTCGTTTTCTCACCAAGGACAAAATACGCCTTTCCCAGCCG
>SLIE01000249.1 GCA_007135795.1 Desulfobacterales bacterium | reverse complement strand
GTCCGGCTCAAATTTTAATCCTCAAAATACGTCCAGTATTCCTGCGGTTAAAATTTTCGCCGTCCTTGACCTTGACGAAAAATCCTGGTTTTCGTTCGGGCACTATTTAGATGTCGGATAAGGAGAGTTTGTATGACCGATTTTGTAATTTTTTTAGAGTATATGAACAATGAAGCGGGCTCATTCGTTTTGCCGATATTTGAATTATAAGCCTTATGACGATGATTATCATCCTTGTTTGTGTTATCACAAGCTTTAAAATCTATTTTTGTGTTCGCGTATTGGCAGTTTTGCAAGCCGGTTATTGTAGACAGCTATTTTATTTTCATAAATTCAAGGTTCTGTTACCAGAAAAGAAGGTAGCGTCTTGTTAATATTAAGGAGGTAAATATGAAAACAGGTCGGAATCAGCCGTGTCCATGTGGCAGCGGGAAAAAATACAAGAAATGTTGTTATAAAAACGATGAAGCGGATGGCAAAATTATTGATCAGGCAGAGTATACCCGGCAGAAATTAAGGAAGACAGAGGGAGAACTGATTGATTTGCTGATTGGGTACTATACGGATCAGCTTGAGGAAGAAGGATTCAAGGAAGCTTTTGATGAATTCTGGTTGTGGGGAGATATTGAGCCTGATGAGCATTTAATGGTTACGATGGAGCAAGTGTTTGTTGTCTGGTTGGTGTTTTCATGGAATCCCATGGATGTTCTGGAAGGGCCAGGTGCACAAGAAGCCCCGGGGATGGAGGAAAAAACCCTGGCATTGGTTTATCTGGAAGCGCATCCGGAGGAGTTCGATGATTTTCAGCGACAATATATAAAGGAGGCAAGTGCGCAGCCGTACAGTTATTTCCAGGTCATAGCGGTGGTGCCGGGAAAAAGCCTGACGTTAAAGGATTTGTTGTTGAACCGAACGGTAACGGTTGCTGAGCAGCATGGGGCAGTGGAGGGTTTGGAAGGTTCTATTTTATTTACCAAGGTTGTTTATACGGAAGACGTATCGGTTATGCTTGGTAATTTTCCCATTCGGCTTCCGCCTGATTATCATGGTATGTTCATCAATTACCGGCAGAAGCTATTGGAGGGAATTGGAAAACTGACATCTGAAATTGTACGGGAAGAGGATCCGGATTTGCGGGAGTTTTTTTTCAATGTTTATGAATATGCCCTAAATCCGCCAAAGCCCAAGATGGTAAATACCGACGGTGATCCACTGGCGCCAGTGAAACTTGTTTATCAGCTTGACTGCTCCCCGGCTGAAGCTTTTCATGGGTTGAAAACGCTGGCCTACGGCATGGAAGAAGAGACTTTGCTATCCGGGGCCGTATATGATGATGCCGGTGAAATTGAGCGCATTGATTTTTGCTGGCAGAAAAAAGGAAATAAAAAACACGCGCAGTGGGACAACACGGTTATGGGGCATATCAATATTGATAAAAGCCAGATGACTGTTGAGGTCAATTCTGAAAAGCGTTCGGATATCATACAAAAAGAAATCAAAAAGCGGTTGAAGAAAAAGGCGGTTTATAAAAGTGCCGTAATCACATCCATTGAAGAATTGATACAAGAGAGTCAGGGTGGCGGATTTGAAAACCTTGAAGGGATGGCCGGAAGCCAGGAGGATTTGATGCAGATTCCCGAGGTAAGGCAGAAGATGGCGGAGATGGCGGAAAAGACGTGGGCGGACTGGCTGGATACTTCATTGCCGGCGCTTGGTGGTGTGACGCCGCGAGAGGCCGCCGGGGACCCGGTTGGCAGGGAGCGGCTTGAGGGGCTTTTTCTTCAGTGGGAGCAGGAGGAAAAAAAGGGGCCGCGGAATGATTTTGCACCGGATATCAGAAAGTTGAAACAGGCATTGGGGATGGATGAGGGGGGTTGAAACCAGACTACGAGGGCGCTTTCGTGATGAAGATAAGGCTTTGTGGGGTTTGGCTGTTGTGTTACAGGAAACTTTCTTCCCATGGATTACTCAATATCAAGTTATCAATGCCGACAAAGTCTTTAGTATTGCGTGTGGCCAATGCAAGGTCGCCTGTTTTGGCGATCGCTGCGATTTGTGCATCTTCCACGCTGACAGGGCGGCCCTGCTGGTTCCGTTTTGCAACGATCAGGGCATACTCCCGCGCTGCTTCACAATCAAAAGGCAGACATCGATTTGAGAAATCTTCAGTGAAGAGTTGTTCTGCCAGGTGAAACAGTAATGATTTGCGGTTACCATCAGGCAAAAGTGCAATTCCAAGCCGGATTTCGGCAATGGTTATGGCGCTGATCCAGACATCCGATTCGGGTTGGCGATTCAACCAGTGAATGACCCCTGGATTTGGGGATGGACGCATTGCCTCTGATACTACATTTGTATCCAGCAGGATCATTTGGTTTCATCCGGGGATTGGTTTTTTAAAAGGCGGGGGGCGGAACGGGGTATTTCAGGAATATCCAGGCCCCCGGCAGCTTTGAACCGATTGGATATGCGAGTGCCGATACCGAGGGTGCTTTTCTTTTGCAGCAAATGATGCTTGAGAATCTGACGGGCTTCCTCTTCCATGGATCTTCCATTTTCGGCGGCGCTTATGCGTAAGCTCGTCTTTAATGATTCGTCAATATTACGTAGTGTTAAGCTTGCCATTGTGAACCTCCATTGATTAAGTGTGATTGCAATGTATGCAGTGCAATCTTTTTTGTCAAGTTGATTTGGTCAATCCGAAAGACCGGAAAGATGGCAGCAGGTCAAATAGAGATAAATGAGGTTGTATAAATGTGTAATTGAGTATTTTGAGTTTAGAAGTTGGGATCTATAGTGCTACGATAAATTGATACACTTTTGTTGTGGTAAGATCTTTCGACCTCTCAGTATAGCGAAGTTTCATTTATAATTATTTCTTAGATCTTCGTGAACCGGTTGCCAATCATGAAGATTTTGCCCCCCAGCGTTATATTCTTTGTACCTTTCATCAAGCTCTCGTTTTTGCCATTCAGGCATAGGAAGATCTTCAGATTTCATTTTGTTCTGTCCTGTGCATATTATACGTTTAATTTTTGAATCCAACCATCTGATCCACCAACCCTGACTCTCTTTGATTATGGCTCTGAATTTCATGGCTTACCTCACAAATGGAATATCTAAATCCTTACATATTCCTTATCCGATGCCTTAAGAAGATAGTTTTGTTCAGGCGGTGTCATGATTCGGGGAGCAGTTCATCCAAAGTGTAGAGCGTTGTTTTTTCTTTTTTCAGCGCCTCGAGATTTTGTTTGATTTCTGCCATCAGGTCGGCGTCAAAACGAATTTTTAGCGTTTCACGCCAACTTTCAAATTCATCCGGGCTCACCAGTACGGCAACAGGGCGGCCGTTTTTTGTAATGACTGTTTCTTCTCCGGTCTCTTTGACAGCATCGACCAATGCGCTAAACTTCATTTTGGCTTCGGAAACGGAGATGGTGTTCATACGGTTGTCCTTTATTTTGGTTAACCTGAATTATAGTCAATAAATAGATTTTTCGCACGTGGTTGTCAAATAAAAGCTTTAATTAGTGGGGTGAGGTTTCGTCCCAGTTGCGCGGGTCTTCGTGCACATTGTCGAGATTTTTCGTAATGAAGAAAAAAGGGCTGCGCAATGATTTTTGCACCGGATATAAGAAGGTTGAAACAGGCGTTGGGGATGGGCATGGGATGAGTTTGTGATGTGGGGTGGTATTAACGTCGATGACGAGATGAAGGAAAAATTTCAGCCGGCGTTTTTGCCGTGGTTGCTGTTTTGCTGGAATCCGGTTGATTCGCTGGATGATCTGGAGGTGGAGGACGAGCTTGAAATGGTGGGTGCCACCATGGCAAAGTTTTACCTGGCGGAAAATCCGGCAACCCTGGATGATTTTGAGAAAAAATACATTATAGCTGCGTGTGAGGCGCCGTACAGTTTTTATCAGGTAACCGGCGTGGATCCTGATCAATCCCTGACGCTGGAGGATATGATGCTGGGGGAGACGATCACAGTTGCGGAGCAGATGGTATCCAAAATGGAATACGTGGACGCAATCGTGTATACCAAGGTCGTTCGCATGGGGGGTGGTTCTGTGTTGTTGGGGACGTTTCCTGTTTTATTGCCGCCTGATTACCGGGGACGGATTATTGATTTCCGAAAGAGTCTCAAGGGGCCGGATGGAGATGTTAACCCGGATGTTCTCCATTATTTTGAAACAGAGCTTCGAGAGATGTATTTAAAAATATATGGAGAAATTGCAAATCCGATAACACCATTGGTGGTTAACACGGATGGCGAGTCTCTGGTGCATATAAAGCTTACTTATGATCTGAAATGCAGGCCTGTTGAGGCATTTGAGGCGTTGGCGTCGCTGGCTTCCGGTATGAGCGAAAAAGAGTTGGTAAGTGAGGCGGTTTATAATGATATGGGGGATATGATTTTTGTTCGGTTTGACTGGCGAAAAGTGGGGGGTAATGGTCAGGGGGAGGACGCAGGGGGGTATACGGTTTTGGGGTATATTCAGATTGAAGAAGGTCGTATGAGTGTTAATGTGAATTCGGAGGAACGATCTGGAGTGATTAAGGAAGAAATTGAAAGAAGGTTGGGGAAAAAGGCGAGTTATAAGGGGGAGGAAACAACTTCGTCGGGTGAAGTTGAAGAGTCAGGATCAGGAATAAGACAATGAGGGTAGGATAGGTTAGGGAAGGTGGGTTGGAGGCGGGGGAAGTGAAGGTTTTATAATGTTTTGTGGTGGGGGGAAAAGG
>SLIE01000041.1 GCA_007135795.1 Desulfobacterales bacterium | reverse complement strand
TCCGGTCCCGCACGGAGACCCGCTCAGGGGTGATCTCGTAGCTGAGCGATGGTGATGCCCGGTCGATCAGGGCCCGCCACGTTCTGGCGAGTTCGAATATATCGGCCAGCACTGGTCTTTCTTCGGATGATGGATTCCGATCGTCGTCGATCGGAATCCGGGTAAACACGTCATAATCGAGAACTTCTCGCCGGGCGAGTATTTCTGCGGCGGCTTTCATCCGGATATACTCGATGAGCGGCCCGGCAATGGCGTCCCGGGGATCTTCTTCTTCCGGGGATTCCGGTTTTGAGTCGGGGAGAAGAGTCCTGGACTTGATATGTGCCAACGTGGCGGCCATAACGAGAAAGTCCGCCGCCACGTTGATGTTCATTGCCTTCATCCACTCTATATACGCCAGGAATCGCTCCGTGATAAAGGAGATGGGGATATCGTAGATATCGAGTTCATTCTTCCGGATCAAGTGGACCAGAAGATCCATGGGACCTTCAAAGAGGTGTTCCAGTTTGACCTGGTAAGTTTTCTCGGAATCGTTTTGTTCCGTCATATTCGGCAATGGCTTGCTGGCCCGTTTAAATTTTCAAGGCTTCCCGGACGTGCTTCATGGTGGCCTCGGCTTCTGCCCCCGCCTTTTGGTTCCCGCGTTCAATGACCTCCCGGACAATATCACTGTTTTGCCGGAAGTGCTCGATTTTCTCGCGTATGGGGGCCAGGAACCGGATCAGGTTCTCGGCCATTTTCTTTTTGCATGCCACGCACCCGATTGTTGCGTTGCGACAGGAGGTGTTGATTTCCGCAACGGTCTCCGGGGGTGAGTAGTTTTGGTGAAAGGTGAAAACGTTGCAGATATCCGGGTTGCCGGGATCTGTTTTTTTGATTCGCTGGGGGTCTGTGATCATCTGGGCGGTTTTTTTCCGGATCTCGTCCGGCGTATCGGACAGGAATATGGCATTGTTGTAACTTTTACTCATTTTGCGCCGGTCCAGGCCCAGGATTTTGCTCATTTTGGTGAGTATGGTTTCGGGTTCGGGGAAGACCTTGCCGTAGAGGTAGTTGAACCGCCGGGCGATTTCGCGGGTTATTTCGATGTGGGGCGCCTGGTCGATCCCGACGGGGACGCCTGTTGCCCTGTAGATAATGATATCGGCGGCCTGGAGTACCGGGTAACCCAGAAACCCGAACGTCGACAGGTCCTTGTTTTTCAATGCATCGACCTGTTCCTTGTAGGTGGGGTTGCGCTCCAGCCAGGGAACCGGAGTGATCATGGACAACAGGAGAAACAGTTCGGCATGGGCGGGTACCGAGGATTGTACGAACAGGGTGCTTTTATCGGGGTCCAGTCCGGCGGCCAGCCAGTCGACCATCATGTTGTGGGAATAGGCGGCGATATTGCCGGGGTCTTCGTAATCGGAGGTGAGCGCGTGCCAGTCCGCTATAAAAAAGAAGCAGTCGTAATCATCCTGCATATTTATCCAGTTTGAAAGCGCGCCGTGCAGGTTGCCCAGGTGAAGGGCGCCGGTGGGGCGCATGCCGCTTACGATTCGTTTTTTTTGGGTCATATTTGTCGCTCCGGGAGTTGGTTTTATAGGTGGTATGGTATTATGAAATGTAATCGTGTTTATCCGCCTGTGAGAAACTGGACGATGGGGAAAACGATATTTCTGATCAAGAGGCGTAGGGTGCCGCTCATCAGAAGGACGACCAGTATGATGATGCCGAAAGGTCCGATCTTTTCGTAGGCATCCCTGACCCGGGGGGGCAGAAGGACAGACAGCACTTTGCTTCCGTCAAGGGGGGGTATCGGGATAAGGTTGAAGATTGCCAGGACCACATTGATGAAGGTGAAAGCGTAAAGCAATTGGGCCGTGGTCATCAGTATCGGACCGGGGCCTACCTGCTGGGAGATGAGTGCCACACCCTGGAATGCAAACCCGGCGATAACGGCTAAAACCAGGTTTGTGGCCACGCCGGCAATGGAGACCACGAAGGTTCCGAGTTCCGGGTTTCGCAGGTTGTAAAAATTGACGGGGACCGGTTTGGCATAACCGAATATGGCCGGGGAACCGGAAAAGATCAGAAATGCCGGAAGCAGGACGGATCCGAAGGGGTCCAGGTGATTTACCGGGTTGAAGGAGAGCCGGCCGGCATTCTTTGCGGTCTGATCGCCAAACCTGAGCGCAGCATAGCCGTGGGCCACCTCGTGGAACGTGACCGCAAACAGCAGGGGAATAAACATAAGGACAAAATTTAGAATATCACTGATTGACATAATTTTTTATAAACTCGATTTCTTCTTCAATGGTTTGTATGTGGCCGTCCAGCTTTTCGGCCAGGAGCGTCCTGAAAATTTCTCCGTATCGGGGCGACGGGGTCAACCCGGTTTTTTTTATGTCATTTCCTGTAACCGATACCCGGACATATTTCAAGTCTGTAACAAAATAGGATATGGCTTTTCTGGTTTCCTCGTGCTTGGTAATCGCCATCATGTACAACAGGATTTCCGTGCGAAAGTCCGCCAGCAGCCAATAGAGTTTGCTGTTTTTCATGGGTTGCTTCCATCCCAGCACGTTCAGGCATTCCTCGGCTTTGATCCGGTCTTCGATAAATATTTTGCGGTAGCGGGGGGAGAGCTCAAAACGGCGGCACAACTCCAGGAGCGCGTCATTATCCATGTGCCGGATTAAAATCAGGAAATAGACGCTCCATTTCATGTAATTTTCTTCAATATACAGAAGATCATACCAGGATATCACTTTTTTGGCGGAATTCAAATTGTCGGTCATTTTCTGGTCAAGCTGTATCGAGGGGTCGATGACCTTTAACAGGTTCAGTCCCTTCAGCCGCAACAGGGCTGAAACGGGGTTGTCCTCCTTGAGCAGGTGAGAAATTTCCGAAAAAACGCGTTTTCCGGATAATCGCTGGAAAAAATTCATTTTTACGGCATTTTCGATCAGGCTTACCGTAAGTTTGCCGATGGTGAAGCCAAAGCGTTGCTCAAAGCGGACGGCACGAAACGCCCTTGTGGGGTCTTCGACAAAGCTGAGATTGTGGAGAATCCGGATGACTTTTTCCTTGAGATCCCGGCGACCGCCGAAAAAATCGATGAGCTGGCCGAACTTGCTGGCGTGCAGGGAGATGGCCAGTGTATTGATGGTAAAATCGCGGCGGTACATGTCGAGCTTGATGGAGCTCATTTCGACCGTGGGGAGCGCTGCCGGAAATTTGTAATATTCCATTCGAGCGGAGGCTACATCGATTTTAAACCCGTCCGGGAAGATGATTACAGCGGTACCGAATTTTTCATAGGCATTGATCCTTACCCCTTTTTTGCGGGCGAATGCCTCGGCAAATGCGATGCCGTTTCCTTCGATCACGATGTCGATATCCTCATTGTGCCGGTATAAAAAGAGGTCGCGGACAAACCCGCCCACCACGTAAGCGGAAAACCCCATTTGCTCGGCGACTTCACCGATTTCCCGGAGCAGGTCGATGATCTCGTTGGGTAGCCGCTCCTTCATGAAACCCAGGACCTTTTTGGTTTTCGGCTGATCCGCGCTCAAAACGGATTGATCCTGGTGGGGTATCTTGTCCCTGGCGTTCTGGATGAGAGAGTTGAGCAGATCGGTGCGGGTGATGACGCCGATGATCGTTTCGTTGTCAATAACCGGGAGGATACGTTGCTTGTTGACGATGATTTTGTCCTGGATTTCGCTGATGTCTGCCCTGGGGCCGACCGAGGCGAATTCGGAGCTCATGTATTCGGAGATGGGAATATCATCGAGCAGGTGATAGAGCGCTTTTTCAATGACCTGGCGGGAGATGAACCCAAGGAGTTGCTGTTTGCCGGTTGTCCGGTCCGGTTTTACGACCAGCAGGGCGTTGACGTTGTATCGTGACAGCAGTTGCCGGGCCTTTCTGCAGGTAATCCCGGGCTCCGCCATGATGGGGGGCGAAGACATGATATCGGTTGCTTTCAGTATGGCACTTAATTGCTTTTCCAGGATCTCGATCAGTTGTTTCTGGACCTGGGCAAGGGTCATTCCCCGGATCGTGGCCGCGGCCGCAAAGCTATGCCCGCCACCGCCGAGTTCCCGCAGTGCGGCCCCCACATCTATTTCGGGCATTCGGCTGCGTGCCGCGATATAGATCTTGTTTTTCATCAGGACAATGGCGAAAAGCGCGTTGAGGCTCTGGATGCGAAGCA
Source organism: Desulfobacterales bacterium (assembly GCA_007135795.1). Lineage (GTDB taxonomy): Bacteria > Desulfobacterota > Desulfobacteria > Desulfobacterales > Desulfosalsimonadaceae > B1SED10-16. The sequence goes on along the minus strand of SLIE01000041.1, from coordinate 584 downwards.
TTTTCTGCGCCAGGAAAGCCATGTCGGGGATGTACTCATCGCAGGAAACTGCGCTCAATACGATATCGTGGCCGTTAATATTATATCGATCCGCATTTTGCAGAAGATCGTTCAGGAGTGAAATTTGACGGGGATCCATCTCCTTGGATATTAGATCGGATATGGTGGAGAGGCTTGCGCCGCGGCTGCGCAAGAACGCGGCTGCAATAAAGTCGTCTTCCATGGTTGAAGGGTAGGTGAATGCTCCCGTGTCCTCGAAGATGCCCAGGCACATGATAGTCGCTTCATCAGGGGTGATCGCGATTTCTTTTTCCTTTAAAAGGTCTACGAGCATGGTGACGTTGGCCCCGGTTTGGCGGCTTAGCTCAAAATCCGCGGGGATGTCGCTGTCAAGGCTGGGGTGGTGATCATAAACATGAATTTCGATACCCGGCTGGTGGATGAGGGACTGGAGTTCGCCGATGCGAGAAGGCTGTTTTGTGTCTACGATGACAAGCCGTTTAACCTGTGCCGGATCGATGTTTTTAAAGTCAACCATGTTAAAAAGGTAGGCCATGGAGCTGACAATGAAATTTTTCATGCTT
>SLIE01000294.1 GCA_007135795.1 Desulfobacterales bacterium | reverse complement strand
GCGAGCACGGGTTCCAGGCATGCCTTTTTCTGCTGTGTGGCGAAAACAAACTGATGAGCAGGTTCGGGTCTGCCGGTTGATATTTTTCCGGCAGGGAATTGTTGATTGTATACAAGGCAATGGTTAAAGCCTGATATGACCGGGTACGAGAAAAGAAATTAGCCAAATATTGTATCGCCCACTTGACTATGGCGTTTATTTGGTATATGGCAGAAACTTTATAAGGCTTGTAATACTATAATCCGTATTCATCTGGGAATGGAAGAAATTGTCCGGATTTTCGACCTGAGACAATGACCCGGGTATGATGTTCAAAGATTAATGCACCTGACCCGGGGAGTGTTTTAAGTATTATGTAACGGTTTTTATTCAGGCACTAACTAACCATATAATCATGACAACTAAGACTGTTGTAAACTAATCAAAAGGAGATTTGACATGGCGTTTATTCCAACAGTAGATCCGGAAAAATGTGAAGGTTGTGAAGAATGTGTAGATGTTTGTCCGGTTGAAGTTTTTGAAATGCAGGATGAAAAGTCCGTTCCCGTTAATGCGGATGAGTGTCTGGGTTGTGACAGTTGTATTGAAGTGTGCGAACCCAATGCAATTACAGTTGAAGAAACATAATAAGTGGTTTATAACCCCCGGCTTTTCAGGCCGGGGGTTAACCTGTCTGAAAACCAATGGTTTTCCTGCTGAAATCCCTTGATTCAATCCCTAAGATCATCTTATGAATGCAACCTCCAGCGAGGAATTTTTTTTTCACTTCAATTCTCCCCTTGGTTTAATTACGATTTGCTATACTGATAATCCTTTCATGCTCACAAAGGTGGTTTTGCCCGGGAAAAATGCTTCTGCCCCCACCTTTGTGGGAGGTTTTCGTCAACCACAGGGAAACTCCGCCGATCGTATTAACGGATTTATGGATGCATATTTTAATAAGCAATCTGCTTCGGTACCATGGGATCTTTTAAAATTTGAAAAATTTACGTTGCTTCAACGTCTGGTGTGGAAAGAAACAGCAAAGATATCCTTTGGGAAGCTTTGCACTTATGGCGCGATCGCCCAGGCTGTCGGGCGGCCGGGGGCGGCGCGTTTCGCCGGTACGGCATTGGGAAAAAACCCTTATCCCATTATTATCCCCTGTCACCGGATAATTCGCAAGGATGGCGGCATGGGTGGATTCGGAAGCGGTCTTGAAATTAAACACAAGCTACTGATCCATGAAGGATCTATTGTAGAATCATTTCTTTGACGACTTTGTAAAAAATCCAATATCTGCGCATGCGCGTCAATCTATCATAATTTGACCTAAACCTGAGTGCTCCATTCTTCAAAATTGCACGAGTTCTGATCTTGAGCTTTTACAAAGCCATCGGATCGCGATTTTTACGAGTTCATCATTTCTTGCGTAAACTCCTTTAATATGGTAATTTAAGTGAATTATGAAACAATATGTTATTGATGAAATAAGGTTTGCTGATCTTGATACGTTGAAATGTTACCTGGATGAACATTATGGTCCGGCAAGCTTGAATAGTATCTATCGACTGCCGCTTGATCCGGAAATTTATGAGGCGTGCCAGATGTCCCACACTGACTGTCAGCCTTTTTATTTTGCACTTGAACTGAAACCTGACGCTCTATGTTGTGAATTCCTGGTGCGCACCGATAGCCGAATTAGATGTGATTGTATTGCCAATGCTACCCCAAGGCAGAGAAACTGGCTTATCGAACAGGCGGATGCTATTTTTGAACGTCTCTCTATTGTCAGTTGAATTGCCGCACCATGCTTGTAAACAATTTTGACCTGTCCTGCCTGATTCGCTTTGCTCAATATCCGCAGTTGTTCGATGATTTGGAGGTAACCCGTGTTAAAAATAATACCGTTGGGGGGGCTTGGCGAAATCGGCCTGAACATGATGGTGGTGGAATATGCCGATACCATGATCATCATTGATGCCGGCTTGATGTTCCCTGAGGATTACATGTTGGGAGTCGATTATGTGATTCCGGACATGGGTTACATATTGCAGAACAAATCCAGGCTCAAGGCAATCCTCATTACTCATGCCCACGAAGATCATATTGGCGCTTTGCCTTACCTGTTCAAGGAGATAAATGTGCCGGTATACGGCACGCCTTTTGCGCTTGGAATTATCACAAGTAAGTTTGAAGAACATCGCTTAACAGGTGCTTCCGCTTTTCTCCATACCATTCACCCGGGGGATCAGCTGGAAATTGGACCTTTTGTTTTCAAATTTATACGGGTGAACCATAGCGTGGTTGACGGCGTCGGTATTGCCATGTACACGCCCGAAGGATTGATTGTTCACACGGGCGATTTCAAGATATCCAACACCACCATCGAGGGGATGAAAACAGATGAGGGAGCCTTTATCCAATGTGGGGATGAGGGTGTGCTCTTGTTGTTGTCGGATTCGACCAATGTGGAACGGGAAGGGCGAACACCCTCGGACGAGCATGTCAGCAATACCCTGAAACAACTTATCCATAGCAGTCCCGGTAGGGTTATTGTCGCTCTTTTTGCTTCAAATGTGTCAAGGATCCAGCAGATTGTGAATATTATCAAGGATGGAAAACGCAAAATTATCATAAACGGGCGAAGCATCGAGTTGAGTGTTCGAATCGCAAAGGAACTCGGCTTGCTCAAGATTCCGAACGAAATAGAGATCGGTATCAATGAAATTGACGATTACCCGGACGAAGAGATCCTTATAATGACGACCGGCAGCCAGGGGGAGCCCATGTCGGCGCTTGCCCGGATGTCCACCGGCATGCACAAGCAGATCAAGGCCCGGGATAATGACACGGTGATATTGTCTTCGAAGTTCATACCCGGCAACGAAAAAGCCATCGCCAAAATTATCAATAACTTGTTCCGGAAGGGGGTCAATGTCATCTATGAGAAGATCTCAGATATTCATGTATCGGGGCATGCGTTCAAGGAAGAATTGATAATGATGATGGAAATGACCCGGCCAAAGTACTTTATCCCGATACACGGTGAGTATCGGCATCTGTATCATCATGCCAGGCTTGCCGAGGCGGCAGGGATTGGTAAGGAAAATGTCATGCTTTTGGAAAATGGCGATATAATAGAGTTTTCCGGTGGAGAGGCGACGCTTCCCGGGAAAGTCGGCACAAGCCGTGTTTTGGTTGACGGAAAAGGAATCGGAGATGTGGGGCGATCGGTACTGAAGGAAAGACGCATCCTTTCGGAAGAAGGACTGGTCGTGATCAATATCATCATCGATGAAGAGACGGGGTTCATTATTTTTGGTCCGGAAATCGTTTCCAAGGGTTTTGTTTTTGAAACGGAAACCGGTCATATCCTGGAAGATGCCAAGTGTATTATTCTGGAAATCATAGAAGATGTCGTGGATATGCCGCACAGGGCTGAACTGCTCAGAAAACGCCTGCCCGGCGCGCTTCGTGAATATTTTAATTTTACCATTAAACGCAGACCCGTTATTCTTCCTTTTATCCTTGAGTTATAGCAGACCCAACGTTCATCGCTTCAAGACTTTTACTAATCTTTCCGATACTGATTACGGAACTTTCTACGAGACCATCAGCGATATATGCGAAAAGAAATTACAGTCATTTTATTGTTCTTCCTGGTATTGTTCACGGTCGTTAGTTTGTTCTCCTATAGTCCGGACGACCCGTCCCTACATAATGTCGTTTCAGGAGGGACACATAATTTTTTCGGACTTGTGGGTGCGCACCTGGCGGGGTTTTTAATCGGTCTTTTTGGGATCGGGGCGTTATGGACCCCCATACTGCTGTTTATTGCCTGTGTTCGATTTTATACCGGGAAAAATGGACATTCCGTTTGGGCCCTGGCCGGGGGCGGCGTACTGCTGCTTGTAACCACCGGGGCTATGATGGCCTTGTTTTCCGACGTGTACGTGCTTTTTTCAATACCATACCCGGCATCGGGGATGATCGGATTTCCGCTCAAATCCGTTTTTATGCAGTACGCCAATCTTTACGGGGCATTTGCCCTTTTGCTGCTGTTTTTTCTGATTGGCTTTATTCTGACCACCGGTATCTCCCTGATGGCCGTCAGTAAAAACATGATCAGGTTGGTGATGCGGGGAACAGGGGCGGTCAGGGATTTTTTTTCGGCACTGGTGAAACGTATTCAAGATCGACCGAAAAAACCCCGCCCGGTGAAAATGACGGAGATATCAAAGAAAGACGATATCAAGAAAAAGGATACAAAGAAAACGCAACCCGATCCTCCTGAACCTGAAAAAACAAAACAACCCATTCCACTAAAGAAAAGTGAACCCCAGAGCGAAATTCGTATTAAAACGTCTGTCCCCCCAATTTCCGTGCAGTCAGTTTTTCCTCCAATGCAACAAGAGCTTGAATCGATGCGGATAGGAGAAGGCTTCCGGCTTCCCCCCCTTGATTTTCTGGAAGAGCCACCTCGGGGAAGTGGGGATGTGAATCATGAACATCTCAGGATGCAGTCAAAGATCCTGGAAGAAAAACTTGCGGATTTCGGGGTACAGGGAAAGGTGACCGAAGTTCTGCCTGGACCCGTGATTACCCGGTACGAATTTGCACCGGCACCGGGTGTGAAAATCAATAAGATTGTCAATCTTTCGGATGACCTTGCACTGGCTTTAAAGGCCCTTAGTGTGAGAATCATCGCACCCATACCCGGTAAGGCCGTAATCGGGATCGAGTTGCCCAATGATCATCGCGAGATGGTTGGTTTCAAGGATGTTGTCGCCTCCGGGGTATATAAAAAATCG
>SLIE01000263.1 GCA_007135795.1 Desulfobacterales bacterium | reverse complement strand
CCAAACCCGGAAGAAAAGACATGCTCGATCCCCGATATTCCTATCTCCATACAAAAGTTTACATAATATTCATTATCAGACATTATAAATATTTCAAAATATTCTCAGCTTTCCCCTGGGAGCGCCAGGCTCCTGCCTGGCAATAATTACGGGCGCAGCCCGAAAGGGTTTTTGAAACTTAAAACAACTTCGGCCCGCGGTCCAAAGAGCACACAGGCTTCGCTTGTATAAAAATGCCAGGCAAGAGCCTGGCGCTCCCAAGGAGTGCACGAGATTGGCGCTTTGGTATCCAAAATACCCAAACACATTTCATTTTTTGCAACTACAGCAACATAAAGATTGCAATTCCGCTTTGAATTGTGCTAGTTTTTCGTGTTAATTCGTATCCGTTCGCTGCGAATTTTACCGCTGCAAAATTACAGAAATTTTCAGCAAATCTTTCCATCCAGGAGCATTTACGTGCAGGAAAGCAAACAAACAAACACCAGTCATAAAATCCTGACAGTCTCAGAACTTACCAACGGACTTAAAGCACTGCTCGAAAAAACCTATCCATTTATCTGGATTACCGGGGAAATCTCGAATTTCAAAATTCCATCATCCGGCCATTATTATTTTACCCTCAAGGATGCCGGCGCCCAGATTTCCGCGGTCATGTTCAAGGGCCAGAACCGTGCACTGAAGTTTATTCCCGAAGACGGCATGTCCGTAACCGGCTTTGGACGCATCAGCATCTACCCGCCACGCGGATCTTATCAACTGATCCTGGAATACCTCGAACCCGCCGGCGCCGGCGCCCTCCAGGCGGCGTTTGAACAACTCAAGAAAAAATTATCCGCAGAAGGCCTCTTTGATGCCAAACACAAGCGCCCTATTCCATTTCTTCCGACAAGCATCACCATTATCAGTTCACCCACCGGCGCGGTTGTCCACGACATCATCCGCATTATTCACCGCCGGTTTCCCAATATCCCCCTTGACCTCATTCCCGTAAAGGTTCAGGGAGACGGTGCCGTGGAAGAGATCGTCGCCGCAATCAGACTTGCAAATGAGCAAGTTGGCGCCGATCTGATAATTCTTGCACGCGGCGGCGGATCACTCGAAGATTTTGCGGCGTTTAACAGTGAACCGGTGGCCCGGGCCGTATTTGCCTCCGAAATACCCATTGTTTCGGCGGTCGGTCATGAAACCGATTTTTCAATCGCTGATTTTGCAGCGGATCTTCGGGCACCCACCCCGTCTGCCGCCGCAGAACTTGCAGTACCGGTCAAAGCTGATCTTTCGTACACGCTTCAATCATATACCAGGCGTCTTGCAACCCGAATGCGCTGTTTTGTCGAAGATGAGCAAAAAAAAATGAACAAACTCTCCAGGCGTCTTGTTCATCCGCGACGACGGCTCGATGACATGATGCTCAGACTGGATGATCAAACGATCCGCTTGACCAATGCATCAAAAAACATTCTCTTTCAGAAAAAACAGCAGCTTACCTGGCAAAACAGCCGTCTTTACGCGAACTCCCCGGCACAGGCTGCAGAGCGTCTGCGGGAAAACGTCACACGCTACACAAATCGGCTGGAAACCGCCATCAACGCATATATACAACACCGGCGGGCCGCATCCGAGGCGCTTGCTTCCCGGATGGCCGCCCTGAATCCAAAGGCTGTACTTGAACGCGGTTACAGCATTGTGCGGAGCATTCCCGCAGCATCCGTCATCACATGCACCGATCAGGTGGAGATCGATGACAATATCGAAGTCATTGTTGCCAAAGGGACGATGACCTGTCGTGTCGAAAAAAAGGATTAAAGAGATATGGCAAAAAAAACATTTGAAGAAAACATGGCGCAACTCGAGAAAATCGTGGAAGAGCTCGAAGCCGGTAACCTGACCCTTGAAAAGGCATTGAAGCGCTTTGAGGAAGGGATGGGGCTTTCGAAAACCTGCTTTGAAAAGCTGGACGAGACCGAAAAAAAGATCTCGCTTCTCATAAAACAACAAAACAATTCGGTGAAAAAAATCCCTTTTGAATCCGAATGCCCGACCGATATTGAAAATGAATAAAAAACAGGGTCCCCAAAGCCGGTCATTCGCGCTTAAACCGTATCTGACTGAAAAGCGCCGGATCATCGACGATAAACTCGAATCCATGCTTGACGACCGATCCATTACGTCTCGTCTTTACCATGCCATGCACTACAGTCTCATGAACCCGGGAAAACGGCTCCGTCCCATATTGTGCATTGCCGCATCGGAGCTGGTTGGTTCAGGCATGACCGAACCGGTGATGCGCGCCGCCTGCGCCATTGAAATGATACACACGTATTCACTGATTCATGATGATCTCCCGGCAATGGATAACGACGACATCCGCCGCGGCCGGCCGACGTGCCATATCCAATTTGACGAAGCAACCGCTGTTTTGGCCGGGGATGCACTGTTAACCCTTGCTTTTGAAATTCTTTCCGAACCGCATGATCTATCCGCAACCGAAGCTTCCCCAAAAGCACCGATTACTGCGCAAATAGCCGATCCCCTGTCACATCAGGCAAAGCAACTCCGGATTATTGCAACAATTGCAAAAGCGGCCGGCAACCGGGGGATGATCGAGGGACAGATGCGGGATATGCTGGCGCAGGAGCAATCCATAGACCTGAAAGCACTGGAAAGAATTCATCACCTGAAAACCGGGGCCCTGATCGAGGCGGCGGTTACGACCGGGGCGATTGCCGGCGGCGCAACGGAAAAACAGGTGGATGCACTTTCCACCTATGCCCGAAACATCGGGTTGGCCTTTCAGGTGACGGATGATATTCTGAACGTCGAAGGTGACCCGGAAATCATGGGGAAATCCACTGGCACGGACAGTTTGAACCAGAAAGCGACCTACCCTGTTTTGCTCGGCCTGGATGAATCGAAAAAATATGCAGCCGAACTGATCGCCATTGCCTTGCAGTCTCTTGAGATTTTTGATAACAAGGCGAAGCCGCTTGTTTCGATTGCACAATATATAATTGAAAGAAAACGGTAAATTCAGGACCAGGGTTCAAGGAGAACATAAACGTGTCACTGCTCGATCAAATTAACGGCCCCGATGATTTAAAATGTTTGCCTCGCGGCGAGCTTCCCAATCTCGCCATGGAAATCCGACAATTAATTGTAGATGTCGTATCGAAAACAGGTGGACACCTGGCTTCAAATTTAGGGGTCGTCGAGCTTACCATAGCGCTTCATTATGTCTTTGATATGCCCAGGGACAAGATCGTCTGGGACGTGGGTCACCAGGCCTATACCCACAAGATCCTCACCGGAAGGCGGGATCGTTTCCACACCCTCAGGCAGCATGGGGGCATATCCGGATTCCCGCGCATCTCGGAAAGCCCGTTCGACGCGTTTTCAACCGGCCACAGCGGCACGTCCATTTCGGCCGGCCTGGGGATCAGTTGCGCAAAAGACCTCAAAGAAGAAAGGGACAAGGTCATATGTGTCATCGGAGATGGATCCATGACCGCCGGCCTGGCATATGAAGCGCTTAACCAGGCAGGTGATCTTGACAAGGATATCATTGTCATCCTCAACGACAATGAACTTTCCATTTCACCCAATGTTGGCGCACTTTCATCGCTACTTAGCCGCACCCTTTCATCCCGCTTTCTTCAGGACCGGCGCAAGGATTTCGGTGAACTTTTACGATCTTTGCCCAGAATCGGAAACGATGCCTATTACCTGGCCAAACGGGCCGAGGAATCGTTCAAGGCCCTGGTTACGCCGGGCATGCTGTTTGAAGCATTCAACTTCAGTTATTTCGGACCGATCAAGGGGAATCGGCTCGATCAGTTAATCGATATCCTTTCCAATATTAAAGACCAGGACGACCCTGTCCTCCTCCACGTCACCACCCAGAAAGGAAGAGGGTATCCGCCAGCCGAGCAAAATCCGGTCTACTTCCATGGTGTTGGCTGTTTCGAGATAGAAACCGGCAACAAGGTGGATTGCAGAAGAAGAATTTCCTATACACAAATATTTGGCGAGACCATGATGGAACTGGCCGGGGAAAACGACCGGATTGTCGCTGTTACCGCCGCAATGCCCGAGGGAACCGGTCTTGTCGGTTTTTCGGAGAAATTTCCGGAGCGATTCTTTGATGTCGGCATTGCCGAGCCCCATGGGGTGACATTTGCAGGCGGAATGGCAACCGAGGGATTCACGCCCGTGGTAGCCATTTATTCAACCTTCCTGCAGCGCGCCTACGACCAGATCATTCATGACATATGCCTGGAATCCCTTCATGTGGTATTTGCCGTGGACCGCGGCGGAATTGTGGGAGAAGACGGCCCAACCCACCACGGCATGTTTGATATTGCATTTTTGCGATCCATGCCGAACATGGTGGTGATGGCGCCCAAAGACGGCCGGGAACTGCAAAAAATGTTGCGCTTCGCAGTAACGCACGACGGCCCCGTTGCCCTGCGGTACCCACGAGGCGCCGCCGTGGAAATTACCGCCGGAGATCCGCTTGCAGAAGTGGACGACCTGATTATGCCGGGCAAAGCGGAAATACTTCTGCATGGTGCAGACGTGATTATTCTGGCAATTGGTTCCAGCGTCCTGGAAGCGGTTCTTGCGGCGCAGAGATTGTCCGAAGAGGAAAATATATCCGCTACCGTGGTCAATTGCCGTTTTGTCAAACCGCTTGATGAAGAACTGATCATTTCGCTTGTTAAGAAAATACCACGTGTGATCACGGTTGAAGAAGGTCTTCTTGCAGGTGGTTTCGGCAGCGCGGTTGCCGAATGCCT
>SLIE01000245.1 GCA_007135795.1 Desulfobacterales bacterium | reverse complement strand
TCTCGCACGCCTTGCCCAGCCCGGCAATATGGATTACATTTTCTGTGCCGGCCCGACGGCCGCTTTCCTGCCCTGCGCCATAAAAGAAAGGGGGTAGAGAAATGCCGCGGCGTACATAGAGCGCACCAACCCCTTTCGGCGCATACATCTTATGGCCGGCTATGGATACAAGGGATGCCCCCATAGTATCGACATTGGTTTCAATTTTCCCGGCGGATTGGGCCGCGTCCGTATGAAAAACAATGCCGTAGCGACGGGCCAATTCACCAATCTCGGAAACGGGCTGGATGCTTCCAGTTTCGTTGTTGGCATGCATGATGGTGATCAGTATGGTTTCCGGTCGGATGGCGGCCGCCACATCCGCAGTTCGTACGCATCCATTGCCATCCACCGGCAGATAAGTGGTCTCTACCCCTTGCGTTTCCAGGAATTCACAGACTGAAAGCACAGCGGGGTGCTCGATCGCAGATGTAATGATATGGTTGCCTTTATCCCCAAAGGACCGGGCAACCCCGATGATGGCATGGTTATTCGACTCGGTTCCGCCACTGGTAAAGACAACCTCATCGGCGTGGCAATACAAAAGCGAGGCAACTTGTTCACGCGCATTCGAAACCGCCCGCCGGGGAATAACACCATGCAGGTGGGAACTGGAGGGGTTGCCAAACGCCTCCTCCATGAAAGGGCGCATTGCATCCATCACTTCAGGTATAAGCGGGGTGGTGGCATTGTAATCCAAATAAACGGGGTTTGCCATATGACTACGAATCTCCTTTCAAACCAGCCATGACTCCTTTTTCAGACCCACTTCATATTAATTGAATAGATAATACCGCATCTGGGAAGAAAATCAAACTGGATGCCAGTTAAAATGTCAATTCCAATTTATCGGTAATTATAGCCGGGAAGGACTAATAGTTGTACTTAACGGCTTCAGTTTCAGGCAATGATAGCGGAAGGATAGTTGTCACATGAACCAAACTGTTTTAGGCACTAAACTCTACCCCTGTCTCCTAAAAGCAATTGGCAGCATGGCCAAAAAAGGAACGTTCATTAAGAGTAAATAGTCTTATGATTTTTCGGATAACTCTGACAACTCCTTAAGCTTATACAGCATATTTGCAACCATTTTATCTGCTGTTGGCTGCCCTATCCGTCCAAGCATTTTCCCGATTGGGCCAAAAGGCATTCCAACTTCTTCCTTGAAATAAAAATTGGTTCCAGATTGGTTCTCTTCCAATTGCCAGCGAATCTCATAGCTGTTTACATTTTTCCCAGATGTCATACTTAAAACCAATAGTTTATCAACGTCCCACGAAACGGCCTTGAAATTAATCTTTCGGAGAGGACCCGGCACCTTTTCTTCGACATAGTAAGTAGTTCCCAACCCGGATGGACACTCGCTGGTACATTCAAATTTCTTGAAAGTATCGAACCACATCATGATTTTTTCCGGTTCTGTTAAAAACGGCCAGATAGCCTGGGGCGGGGCCGCAATTTGGATTGATTTTTCTACTATCATTTTGACACCTCCATTCCGAGAACGTTGAATCAGCTTGTCACTTTCCCACTTTCAAAAAAGCTTTGTTTTTCAAGGTTTCTCTGCAGCCAGTGTTCCATACCCATTCCCGTGAACATCTCTGCACCCTGCTGCAGGCTTTGCCTGGCCTTTTCAAAGCAACCTGCATCAAGGTAGTATTCTCCCAAAAACTGGTGCCCTGTTGCACAATACGGCTCCATCCCAAGATCAGATAAAATTGACATCCCTTTTTGAAAGCATTTTTCAACCTGTTCAGTCTGTTGGGGCTCACGCATTCCCTTAATCCGCCCAAGTGTTAAATATATCAATCCCTCGACATCATTTTCATTGTTCTTAATAGACAGCCGCAAGGCCTCATCCATTGTCTTTTGTGCAGTTTCCAGATCTCCTAAATCCAGGTAGACGGTGCCGGCGACATAATGAAACAAGGATAACAACCATTCAACTCCACTTGCCAAGCCAACCTGAACGCCTTTATCTGCATACAATTTTGCTTTTTCGAGATCTCCTAAGAAGATCCAGCACCAAGCGGTACCCGATAAAAGCATTGCCAATCCCCATTGGAAATTAAGTTTCTCAGCGCCTTTCAGTCCTTTTTCAAAAAATACTTTTGCAGAAGCCCAATCCCCTTTTATGCTTTCAAAAAGGCCATAGTTGGCATTTCCCCACAGTATGCCCACATCATCATTCAGCTCCAAGGCTTTGCCCAGGCCCTTTTCCATATAAGGTTTTCCCTCGTCAAATCGTCCAGTATACCCAAGAGCAAGACCATAAAGTGAGCACAACATAGAGTATGGATTACTTAACAGACCGAAGAAATCAGCCTCTTTCTTGTATCGTTCGATTAACTGAATTATTTGAGGCGCCTTCATGATGATGCTTCTGAAACGCCCCGTCGCCAAATAGGTAGAGTTCAGAGAATATCCCAGGGGAACTATTAAATCCAGATCCTGCGCTTTCAGTGCGGCTTCAAATGCGGCTTCTGTATACTTCAGCGCCATATGGATGTCGCCAGTGTAGGTGTAATAGCTCCCAAAGAAACTGTATAGGCTTCCTAATCTTTTTACATCTCCCGCTTCTTTCGCCCATTTTTCGCAACGGTATAAATATTCTATGCAATCCTCGCGATAGCCTAAAACCTCCAGCGGGATTCTCATCAAAAGAATCAGATCGATCAACTCTTTTTTATTGGTCTCGCTTTCAGGTAGACTGCTGAGCATTTCGACGGCTTTTTTATAATAGCCGTAAGCCTCCAGAGGGGCATAGCTTTTTGCTGCCTTTAAACCGGACAGCTTTAAATATCGGCAGGCTTTTTCTATGTCATCCCCCTTGGAATAATGGTAGGCCAGCACTTCGTAAAATTCTTCAAGGTTTTCAGGATAAAGGCTCTCTATGGCGCTGCTGATTTTTTTGTGAATCTCCTTGCGCCTGCTCAAAAGAAGGGTGCTGTAAGTCACTTCCTGAATGAGCGCGTGTTTGAACACATATTCAAGTTCCGGAAAGAGGCGCTTTTCATAGATAAGCTCAAGGCGCTGGAGATTTAAAAGCTGAGACTTCAGGTCCTGCCGGATCCCATTGATCGCTTCCAGAATCTTGAATGCAAACTCTCTTCCGATTACCGAAGCGACCTGCATGATCCGTTTGAGGTTATCTTCCAGTCGATCGATGCGCGCCGCGATAATCCCCTGGATGGTGTCGGGCACCTGCAGTTCCGATGGCAACCGGGCAAGGACATATTGATTGTCTTTGATTTGTATCGAACCGTTTTGCAAAAGACAATTCGTCAGCTCCTCCATGAAAAGAGGGTTGCCGGCGGCCTGGTTTAAAATAAGGTTATTGAGCTCGGGGGCTGTGGGTACGCCTTCAAGAACGTTCTTGACCAGCTGGGCACTTGATTCCATTGTGAGTTGATCCAACCCAATCCAGTTAAAATACGATTTGCTACCCCACCGATGGGTGTATTCCGGACGATGGACCAGGATCAACAGGACCTTTACATTTGCCAGTGAGCCGATCAAATAATCCAGGAACTCCTCGGACGTTTTGTCTATCCAGTGCAGGTCCTCTATTGCAAGAACCAAAGATTTTTGCTGACTGCCTATTGCGATGAGATCCCGAAGGGCCTCAAAGATATTATCGCGTCGTTGTTTGGGTTCAAGACGATGAAAGGATTCATCTTCCACCTTGAGTGATAAAAGATCCTGAATCATCGGCAGAACCCATCGAAGTTTTGCGTCAAGCCCGGTGATTTGTTCTTCCATCCGCTTTCTGAAATCTATCTCAACTTCTCCTTCTCTGACTTGGAAGAAGGACTTAAGAACGTCAATAATGGGAAGATACGGCACGGCACTGCCGTAATGGATGCAACGGCCCTCCAAATAATTGAATTGTCCCTGGGGCAACCCGTGTCTGAACTCAAAAAGAAGCCTGGATTTGCCAACGCCTGCCTCCCCGACAATCCCGACCACCTGCCCTTTGCCGCTTATTACCTTTTGGTAGGTCTCCAGGAGCGCGGTCATCGAAGCCTGCCGGCCCACAAAACTCGTAAGGCCTCTGGCTGCTGCGGCTTCCAGCCTTGATGCTGCAGCCCCGATCCCGATAAGCGTATAAGCTATCTGCGGTTCTTCCTTTCCCTTGGTCACAAATTTTCCAGGTGGGCTGAATATAAAATAATCCTTGGCCAGGTGATGGGTGTTTTCAGAGACCAGGACGGACCCTGGTTGCGCCAGGCTCTCCATCCGTGCCGCGAGATTGGTTGTTTCCCCCACAGCCGTGTAGTCCATGCGCAGGTTATCGCCAATAGCCCCGACGATCACCGGACCGGAGTTGAGCCCGATGCGCATCTTAAACGCCACGCCATACTCCTTGTGCACCTTTTCACTGTAACGATTCATGGCTTTTTCGATTAGCAGAGCGGCATGACAGGCGCGGTTGGCATGATCCTCGTGTGCTAACGGGGCACCGAAAAGAGCCATTACCCCGTCTCCGGTAAATTGGTTGATAGTCCCTTCATATTTATGGATTTCGTCCATCAATATACTGAAGCAACCGTCCATTATCTGGTGCACCTGCTCCGGGTCCAGCTTTGTTGAAAGATTCGTGAAATTGGCAACATCGGAAAACAAGACGGTGACGAGTTTTCGTTCACCTTCGATGGTGGCACGGGTGGTGAGGATTTTTTCCGCAAGATGTTTCGGTGTATAGGATTGTGGCTGGGCGTAGTTGATTGAAGATGGTTTTTCCGGTTTGATTAATCGAT
>SLIE01000477.1 GCA_007135795.1 Desulfobacterales bacterium | reverse complement strand
TGTGGGTGCTGCATGCATTCGAGCGCCAGGTGGAAGCCCGCATGCGATATGACCTGGAGATGGTGGGGCGGGCCATTAAACAGCCACTGAGCCATGCCATTCAAAGAGACCGGGAAGGGAGCATCGCGCAGACCCTGGAATCGGCCTTTGCAGTTGATCAGGTCTACGGCGCCTATGTCTATGACGCAAAAGGCGAAAAAATATCCACAACCGGTGCGGGAGAGCCCGATGCCAATTCACGCCAAGTGAACCAGTTGGTGAGGGACCGTCAGGACCACGGCGAATTCGGTGAAGTCGGCGGAGAGGACGTCTATTCCTATTTCATCCCTTTGGAAGATTCCGGCGGCAGGATTACCGGCCTTTTGCAGCTTACCCGGCGATCGAGCGATTTTCAGGATCAGATCAGGGCAATTCGCTACAAGGCGGGCGGTATCTTTCTGGCCATGTTCATAGGACTCAGTTCTCTTGTTATTTACGGGCACCACCGAACACTGGGCAAGTATCTGAACCGGCTTACGAGTAGCATGAACAAGATTTCCAATGGTGAGAAACAGCATCGTTTCAAATACGGCGGGCCCAAGGAAGTCGTTGCCCTGGGGTTTCATTTCAACCAGATGATGGACAATATCAACAAAGCAGAAATGGAAATCCAGCAGCGAAGGGAAAAACAAAAAATCCTGGAAGAGAAACTGCGCCGGGCGGAAAAGCTGGCCGCAATCGGGCAACTGGCTGCGGGCGTGGCGCACGAACTCGGCACCCCGCTTAGTGTCATCGAAGGAAAAGCCCAGCGCGCCCTGCGCAATGAGCAAATACCGGAATCAACCGCCAGGTACCTGAAAGATATCCGGTTCGAGTTGCGCAGAATGGAGCAGATCATCCGACAACTTCTCGATTTCAGCAGAAGCAGTGAAATACGCCGCAAGTGGATCAAGGCGGCACAGGTGACAGGATCCTCTGTCGCGTCGCTCGATCATGAAACCGATCGGTTCGGAACGCAAATAATACTTTCCGGTGCAGCTGAAGATTATTTTTATGCGGACCCGATTCAAATGGAGCAGGTTTTGGGCAACCTTATCCGGAACGCCATCCAGGCGGCAAAGGAGAACGGAATCGTCCGGGTTTCGTGGCAGACCGATTCCAACGGGGCGATCTTCCGCATTGAAGACAGCGGCCCGGGAATTTCAGAGGAGATAAAAACCAGATTGTTCGAACCTTTTTTTACCACCAAACCGGTCGGTTCCGGAACCGGGCTTGGTTTGTCGGTTGTTCACGGAATTGTTGCAGAGCATGGCGGACAAGTGGAAACGGGGGAAAGCGATCTGGGGGGGTTGTGCTTCACCCTGCATCTCCCGGCAGTAACCGATGAACGTGCCCTTCAACAGGAAAATACAAATAATGAATGATTTCAAAAAAATAAGTGGACAAAAAGTACTTATCGTAGAGGATGACGAGGGGTTGGCCCGTCTTCTGGCAGACGAGACAAGTGATACCGGGGCTGATTCCAGATGGGTCAAAAGCGCCGAAGAAGCGCTGTCTGTGCTTGCAGAATGGGAACCGGACCTGGTTGTCATTGACATGCGACTCCCCGGGGCCAACGGGATGGACCTGCTCCAACGGATAAACACCATGCATGCACGACCCGGTTTTTTAGTCATCACCGCATTTGGCACCATATCCCAGGCCGTTGATGCCTTAAAGGCCGGTGCGGACGATTTCCTGACCAAACCGCTGGACCTGGATCACTTTATGCACCGCGTGGTTCGAATCCTCGAAACCCGTATGCTCAGGGAAGAAGTAAACCATTTCAGGCGAATGTTTTCGGTTGAAACGTTTCATGGCCTGTATGGGCAAAGCCGGTCAATGCGAATCCTTTTTGACCAGATCCTGCAGATCGCCTCCGCCAGTGGCCCTGTGCTTATCACGGGTGAAAGCGGGTCCGGCAAGGAACTTGTTGCCCGGGCACTGCATAATGAGAGCGATCGTAAAAAACAACCCTTTCTTGCCGTAAACTGTGCCGGCATTCCGGAAACACTCATGGAGAGCGAATTTTTCGGCCACACGGCCGGGTCCTTTACAGGTGCCCAAAAGGCGAGACAGGGTCTTTTTGCGGAAGCTGAAGGCGGGACGCTCCTTTTCGACGAAATCGCGGAAATGCCCCTGTCATTGCAGGCCAAGCTCCTTCGCATCCTTCAGGATGGCAAAATGCGACCGGTCGGTGGCAATAAGGAACAACAGGTGGATGTACGGATCATCGCCGCAACCCACCAGGATTTGGAAGAAGAAGTGAAAAAAGGAAATTTTCGCGAGGATCTGTTTTACCGGCTCGAGACTTTTACCCTGGAAATACCACCCCTGCGGGACCGCGGGGAAGATATCGGAATTCTGGCAGGCCGGTTCCTGACAAGCTTTGCCAAAAACATGAACAAACAGATCGATGATTTTTCGGACGAAGCCATGGCAATGCTGCAACAATACCCCTACCCCGGCAATGTCCGTGAATTTCAGAATGCAATCGAACGCGCCGTGACATTTTGCAAGGGAGACCGGATAACGCCTGACCATCTGCCGGCCAGAATCCGTTCCTACACCCCGGACAGGAACACCAGAGAAATCCCCAGCCTCTTCCAAAGCCATCCCGGGTCTCCCCTGCCCAGTCTGGCTGAAATAGAACAGCGCTACATCGAGCATATCCTCGGTCAGGTAAATGGGAACAAAAAACGAGCGGCAGACATCCTAGGGGTTGCCAGGCGGACCCTTTACCGTCGGTTAAATGGAAATCATGCTTAATGGTATTTTTGCACTGTAATCGATTCAGTTCGAACGAATCATGGTTAAAAGCATCTTGAATGCCTCGACGCCTTGCAACGCATGTGGCTCATTTGCAGGCATCACGATCATTTCTCCTTTTTTGAGACGATGCTTGTTACCGGAAATGGATATTTCAACCTCGCCGTCTACCACGTACACCAAGGCGTCAAACGGGGCAGTATGCTCACTCAACCCCTGCCCCTTGTCAAAAGCAAACAAGGTTACAGTGCCGGTTTCCTTTTTCACAATGGTTTTACTCACCACCGTACCTTCCTGATAACTCACCATTTCAGCAAGCGTTTGCTTCTCCGGACCTTCAGCCATTATAAAACCCCTTTATTTTTTATTACAAGCACTTATCCGGCATTAAGGCCGGATACCATTGAACACGGGGCCCTATGTCGCCCATTATCAAATCTATATAGTGCATACCGGTGTTGCAACTACTCGATGGAATCGATTAATGCTTTTCTTTTTTCTTCATACTCCGAATCTTTAATAAGACCGTCGTCATAGAGTTCTTTCAGGTATTCAAGCTTCTCTCGAATCATTTCCCTGTGTGTTGCATGATGCGCATCCGGCGCAATCACGTCGTCCGGAGAGGCGGCTGTTTCCCGGGGCGCTATTTTCATTGCTTTTTTAATTCCTGCCGCATCGGCCGTTATCCACATCGGATAAGCTTCACCACTTTTTTGAAAAACTGGCTGCATGTAGTCTCTTTTTATAACCAGGGGGGTTCTGGATGTCTTTACCGCTATGGCATTATCAAGGGAGTTGTCCTCCATTGCGATAACCTGCGCATCACTGGACATCTCTACATTGATCCCAAAAAAAGCGACATTCAACCGGCCCGCATCGTCCATAAAGATTGCCCCATCTGTCCGCCGGGGTTTTTTAAACAACAATCCGCCCCCCCTATTATAGGAGGTAAAAGCGATTCTTTGATTACTGCTTAGCGTTTCAAACGCCCCGGCAAGTGCAGGGGCGAGGCGATTGACTTCTTCTTCCTGAAATACCTTGGTTTCCTTGTTTTCTCCGATAAGCAGAGGAGGATATAAGTAAACCAGCTCGCTCAACAATGCAGCGACCGTCCCCGTTTCAATAATAGCCGGGTGCCGGTACTGTTGCTCGGCCACCCGGCCTTCCGACACATAGTGCTGGATACGGACGGTGTAGTGCCTGTGTTCATTTATAGTTGTATCTTCCCACCTGGCGCCTGCACATCCGGTGAGAAACAGAACCGCACCAAGAACAGCAATAATGCATTTATTCATTTTTCAACGCTCCTGTATTGATATACTCATCAAAGGATATGTGTGCCACCACCGCGGCGCTTTTTGCAGAAAACAACTTGAAGTGAATGCCGGGCAAACCGCGTGTCACGGGCCAGGCACTGAACCGGCTTCGCCCAACAATGTTCCCCCTGTACAAGGCGTGGTGAATATTCCCAACGAATGTCAAATCGCTCCCCGCGAGGCAGATGGGCCATTTCACGACGGCATCCACTCTGAAACCTGGTATAGATCGTAACGAGCCTGGTCAAGCGGGTAATCCCAGCAACCTTGCCGGTGTTGCATACGTCCGCCAAAACCTGTTTTAAACCGGTACAGCCCATACATGGGGTGTGCCGGCGCAGGGGAAGGAGATACGCCGAACATGTCATAATCCATGCACCCCCCCATTCTTGCCCGGCAAATGGCATCCCATTGCAGGGCATAGGAGGCCATATACGGTCTGTCCTCCGGATTTGAAGATGATGCCCCGTACAAATAAGTGGCACGGTTGCCTGAAATCGCCAGCATAATCCCGGCCAACACCCGCCCATTGACTTCGGCCAGCAAAAGTTTTATCTGTGCAGGTGAATCGCAGTCCTGGTCAGAGATCTTTAGGGCGGCGGCAAAATAATCCATACCACTGGTATCCATCTCGTGCCGCATGGTAGTCTGGCAGTACAACGCGTACCATGCCGGAAGCCCTTCAATTCCGGCATCCCTGACCTGGACA
>SLIE01000427.1 GCA_007135795.1 Desulfobacterales bacterium | reverse complement strand
CCTGCATCCATTCCTGTTTATTCCAATCAAACAGCCCTGCCCTATCCGGCATCCGGGACACAAGCCCGCAAAGTTCTGGCCCGGCATCTGACCAGTCCCGTGAATTTTATTGACCAGATTATGAATATGCATTCCAGCGGGGTGAGTGTATTTATCGAGGTAGGACCAAAAAATGCCCTGACCGGGCTTGTTCATGCAATACTCAAGGGATCATCGTTTCATTCTTTTTCCGTGGATGCTTCTTCGGGACGGCAAAGCGGGCTTAACGATTTTGCCATTGTTCTGGCACGACTTTCCGCATGTGGCTACCCGGTAGACCTGGAAAAGTGGAAACTGGAGACGCAATAGTCGGGAATCATCTGAAACTAATTGATACCGGCGATTACAGAGGTCTGATCGTCCCGGAATAAATCACTTCGCGTTTCCCATTTCGAAGGATTTTCAACCCACCATCCGCTGCAATGCCCGACAGCCTCGCCTCAAAAGGAGTTTTCCCTTCCTCTCTGATCAGTATACCCGTACCTACCCACGCCATACGGGTTTCAAGTTGTTCAAGAAAAAAATCGGGATCCATGGTCTGTGTTATGTCTTCAAATCGTTTTTTACCCGATTCCATGAGTTTTGACCAGATTGCAAGCGGTGTAAAAGCAGTTCCCCCGGAATCCAGACATGTTGCCGGAAGAACGAACTCATCCCTTAAAGATGTTTTTTCCGGGGCTGTTACCAGGTTTATTCCCATCCCCACCAATAAATGCCCGCCTCGGTCTTCTACCAGGATACCGCAAAGTTTGCGATTGTCGAGCAAGAGGTCATTTGGCCATTTAATGCGGAGATCAATCCCCATATCGAGAAAAATCGACGACAAGATATCCCCTGCAAGGAGTGATGCCATCGGTTTATATCGCGCGAGGTTTTCATTGGAAGTTTTGTTAAACGGCCAGAACCAGGTACCATATATATTGCCCGAAGGTGATATCCACTGTCTCTGGCGTTGCCCGCGTCCCGCAGTCTGCCTTACGGCAAGAACCGACGACCATGGGGTCATCAGGTTTTGACGTATCAACAATCTTGCGACATCCATGGAAGATGTGGCCGTTCCTGTAATCCAGATGGGTGAAGAACCTTTATACCCGCCTGCCGACCATACTCTTTGGCCTTTCTTATTTTCCGGAAGCGGAATTCTATCCCATGGTCCAAGGGCAGAAACATCCCTGCTCCAACCAGGATGTGCACCAGAAAGGCTTTCCGGATCAATACCCGAAAAAACCTCTTGTCCGTCATAATCCATGAGATAGATACCGGATTTTAACATTTTTCTCCTTACAACACCCAATGAATGCAATCAAATGAACGCAAAGCAATTCCGCTTTACCCGTATTGGACAGTTGTGATATTGATATCATGATGACTTCGTAAGAAGTTCAATTTCTTTGTTTCGCACAATCCCTCAGGATTTGCGGCGTACGCATTGTAGACATACATGTACACTTGAGTACGCTGATTCTTCGAAATTGCGGCAAGCCTTGACCTTTTTTACAAAGCGTCTGATCACAGCTTTTTACGAGATTGCCATATCATGAGTGTTTATAAAAGTACATTAAAAGAAGGCGATACAATCCTATGAAATATGACCGTTTGATCATTTTCGCCATAATGTTTGTTTTATTTGCAAGCATGCCAATCAGTATAGAAAAAGGGTACGCCATGGACAGAAACATGAATTCGGGGATTATCGCCTTGCCGGAACCGGTTAAGGATGGTTCTGTTTCAGTTGAAAAAGCCCTTTGGAACCGACGCACTACAAGATCATTTTCAACAAGACCGCTGAGCCTGCAAGATGTTTCCCAACTATTGTGGGCCGGTCAGGGTGTCACGGGAAGCAGGGGGTTCAGGACAGCACCTTCGGCAGGCGCACTTTATCCACTTGAAATCTATGTTGCGTCGGGAAACGTGAAAAACCTGCCAGCCGGCCTTTATCATTATAGAACTGAGTCACACGATTTGGAAATCGTATCCAGGGGTGACCATCGCACGAGTATATGGGAGGCGGCATTGCAACAATCCGCCATTAAGGAAGCTAACGCCGTGTTCGTGATCACAGGCATATTTTCCAGATCGACCGAAAAATATGGTAGACGGGGAATGCAATATGTGCTCATTGAAACGGGCCATGTCGCTCAAAATCTAATTCTTCAGGCCGAGGCAATGGGTATTGGACATGCACCGATTGGAGCATTTCAGGACGAGGTATTAAAGGAGGTCTTGAAAATCGATCAGGACGCCCACCCCTTGTACATCATTCCGGTTGGTTACAAATAGTTCCCACACCCCTTTCTCCCCTCACATTATAACCACCGCTGATGACGATACTGAAACACGGCGCTTTTTCAGCGCCCGTTTTAAGTTCGTGCACATCACTCCCTGCTTGCTGCCCCTCAGTCTCAGTCTTACCGCACCAACACCCGGTCCTTAATCGCCTGCAGCGTGATTCCGGCCTTTTCCCGGATCAACACATTACAAACTTTGTCATATGGAGTTTCTGAAAGATTGATAATTCCAAGAAACGCCCCTGCCTCACGGGCATATCCGGGGAGATGGGATGCCGGCTGGACAAGCAGCGTCGAACCCACCACGATAAAACAGGTGCAGTTCTTCGACAATATTACAGACCGGCTCATTTCTTTTTCCGGCATAGCCTGGCCAAATGAGATGGTATCCGGTTTCAGGTATCCGCCGCAACTGCATTCCGGAGCGGGGTCGCCTTTTTTTATACGGGCAAGGGCATCTTCAACGGAAGAAAGCGCACTGCATTTCATACATCTGATCCGACGGGTATTTCCGTGAAGTTCAATAACCGCGTTGTCAGGTATTCCGCTTTCCTGGTGAAGACCGTCAATGTTCTGGGTTATGACCGCCTCTACATGGCCTTTTTCGTATAATGCGGCAATCGCCTGGTGTGCCCGATTTGGCCTGGCATTTGAAAGCTGGCCATCGAGTTCAATCTTGCGCTTCCAGTATTCGATTCTGGCATCCCGGGAAGACATGAAATCATCATAATAAATCGGTCTGAATTGTTCCCATATGCCACCTTTGCTTCGATAATCGGATATGCCGCTCTCGGTCGATATACCGGCCCCCGTGAAGAAAATACATTTTTTGTTTTTAGATAAAGTGGTTGCGATTTTATCAATGTCATCCGCCGCCATTTTAAACCCCGTACGTTTTATGTTTCATTTAATGACGGTTTGCCATCATTCTGTCATGCAGGCGTTCCGCGTGGAGGCAGAATGCTTCCAGCTTGGCCTCGATAAGCTGGGGATACGGTGAACCGTCTGTTTCTATGGCAAGAAACGGCAGCCGTTCAATGTCCGCAAGAATTTTTGCCAGTCCGTTTTTGCTGCCGTTGCTGGTCCGGAGTTTATCTGCACGGGTCATGATTTCCGACAGGATGGATTCTGATATACGGTTTGGCATACATCCGAACGGACCGATAATTATAACGCCGGCAACCCCCGAAGCAACCTCGGTCAGGGCGCTGCCGACAGTCAGTATTGCTTCCCCGCTGAATTTGTGGGATACATACGGTTTGGCATTTTGAACAACGGTTTTTACATCAGCGGCTGTAACAGGTACAAGTCCGGACCGTGAAAAAACGGTATTTAATTTTTTCTCGTACCGGTGCATCATCTTGTTGCGCAGGTAGAACTTAAGCTTTTCCATCCAGGTCATCTTGTGATCTTCCGCATTCACCCCAGCGTTGTATTCAAGATAGTGCAACCACTCCGATACTGGGGAACACATTACTGCAAACCCTTTTTCAGCCAGTCGTTCCGTCAGATATTGACGTGAAAGACCGTCTCTTCTAACAAAAATCTCTCCGGTAAGCAGGATCACAGGAACTTCAGACGGCGGCAGCTTCATGGGTATTTCCCCCAGGACGGCAGCTGTTTTTTCAAGTCGTGTGCGTATCGACTTGAAATCACCCGTTTCCATCTCATTGACGATCAGACGCCACTGCGTCTCGAAAATCTCCATCCCCCGGGTTATGTCTTTTGCGTTGGCCAGGATCATGGAACGGGCATCTTCCATGAAATCCGATATAACGATCGCCCACCATGCCTTGTAATAATTGAAATTCTTTTCGATACCATAATAGGAGTTGTTCGATGTCAATGAAAAAATGGCCACATCGGGAATTTTCAGACGTTTGACAAGATCTTCCATGAAAATGGAATATTGCCCGAATCGGCAGGGACCTGCCGCGGATGCCATAAAATATACCAAGACCTCATCATCCTGTTTCTCATTGTAAATATAATTGAGGAGTTTACCAGTTGTCAGAATCAGAGGCAGGCATTCTTTGCAAGACGTGTTGGCACGTCCGATTTTAAGGACGGATTCATCAGCGGGCGGGTGGTAAACCACGTTAAACCCGGCATCCCGAAAAACAGCAGCAAGCAATTCAGTCCCTAAGCGCCCCATGGACGGAATCAGAAACTTCACCTGCGGATCCATCATGGAAAGGACTTTACCGGATGACGTTACAACCTTTGGCGAGTTTTTATCCATCATGGTTTTGGCTGGGGTGAAAGGGATGGTTTTTACAGGCATTTGTCCGAGTAGCAACTGGCGATACTCGGAAACGATATCTAAAAACGCTTCTATCCGGGTCTCTATACCGGCGTCAGCGGTGTGACTGTCCAGTTCCAGCGTCAATGACGGTTTTAACCCCATGATGTCGCGGAAATATCCGATAACAAATGAATCGGGGCCGCAGGAAAAATTCGTGATATATGTACCGAAAAGCTGGTTGTG
>SLIE01000476.1 GCA_007135795.1 Desulfobacterales bacterium | reverse complement strand
TCAAGAATTTTGTCACCGGGAATTTCGGGACGTCGTTTCATTATGGCCGGCCGGTCATCGAGATCATTGCCGAGCGTCTACCCGCCACCCTTCTTTTGTTTACCACCGCCACAGTTCTTGCGGCTGTTGCGGGGGTCCGGTTGGGAAAATTGATCGCCTGGTACAAGGGCAGGGCTGTCGATACCTGGGTGACCATTGTTTCCCTGGTCTGCAATACATTGTTTCTGCCATGGATCGCGCTGCTCTTTATCTGGTTTTTCGCTTACTGGGTTGGGTGGTTCCCCCTGGGGGGGATGATGTCACCCGAGTTGTGGATAATCCCGGGAACCGGTTTTTTTGCAAAAACCGCCGATATCCTGCATCACATGCTGCTTCCCCTCATGACGTTGTTTATCGTGAATACGGGTGCATACCTCCTGATCATGAGGAGCAGCATGCTCGAAACACTCAGGGAAGACTATATTCTCACAGCCCGGGCCAAGGGGTTGACCGAACGGCAGGTCAGAAACGGCCATGCTGCCCCCAACGCATCACTTCCGGTCGTGACATCCGTCGGGCTGAGCCTGGCGTTTTCCGTAAACGGCGGCGCCCTTACGGAAACGGTGTTTTCCTGGCCCGGTATCGGCAGGGAACTGATTTTCGCGGTGAGCAACAGCGACTATCCCCTTGCCCTTGCCTCCTTTTTGTTCATCGCCCTGGTGGTGCTCGTGGCAAACCTGATCGTGGATATTTTGTATGCGTATCTTGATCCGCGCATCAGTTATTAAGAGTGTAAAGGGCAAGAGGGACAAGCACCCCCCTCCCCGAAAGTCTCCATAGGAACGTTTACGCCTGGGACCGCCGCACCCCAGTGCGGCATTTAAAATGCCGAAGGCATAGCACAAACAAACAGACTTGTTTAGAAACAATTCACCACAATATTCACCACCACCATTAAAAATAACGGATTATCAATCCATGAATACGGTCACTGCTACAGCCAAAGACATCCGTAGATCCTACAAGCGCCAGCGATTTTTGGAAGGATGGTCTTTATTTTATCAAAATCCGGTCGGGAAAATCGGATTTTACCTGTTGATCCTGTTCGGCCTGATGGCCCTTTTCAGTTATATCCCGCCGCTCATCGACCCCATGTATCACCCCATGACCGGCGTGGACCCCCAGATTTCCTATTCCACCGGACCCAGCTGGCGCCATTGGCTCGGCACGGACAACATCGGCCGCGATATCTTCAGCCAGCTCTTGACAGGGGCCAGGGTCGCATTCCTGGTGGGTGTTTCAGCCGCCTTTATCAGCATTGTCATCGGGACCCTGCTCGGCATGATTGCAGGGTACGGCGGGCGCATCATGGATTCCTTCCTCATGCGTTTTGCAGACATGGTCATGGTCATGCCGTCTCTCCTGGTAATTCTTCTGCTATCCGTCCTGTTCGGACAGTTGAGCATCTGGATCATCGTACTGTTGATCGCCCTGTTCCGGTGGCCCGCGGTGGCCCGCGTCATCCGCTCCCAGACCCTTTCGCTGAAGCAGCGCCCCTTTATCGATATGGCCCGGGTTGCCGGCGCATCCCACATGCGGATCATTTTTCGGCACATCCTCCCCAATGTGCTCCCCATGGCCTTTTTGTACATGACGTTTCGGGTCACTTCCGCCATTATCGTGGAAGCAGCCCTTGCGTTCCTGGGTTTCGGGGACCCCAACACGGTAAGTTGGGGGATGATGCTCCAGTGGGTTTGGAAAACCGGCCACATGTTCCAGGCCCCTTACTGGCTTCTCCCGCCGGGAATCTGTATATCACTGATCACCCTGTCCTTTTACATGATGGGCAGGGCCATGGAGGAGGTTCTGGATCCGCGTCTGCGAAAAGAACGGGATGTCGCATAGGCTTATGGCAATCATTCATGCGCTGCGAACCGGAAAACCATCACCAGAAATGTATTACCGGAAACATATTATATGACACTACTTGATGTGCAAAATCTCACTATCGCCTACCATACAACGGGCGGACCGGTCGTGGCGGTCGACGATATCTCGTTTTCCCTTGAAAAAGGCAGGTCCATGGGGATCGTTGGAGAATCCGGGTGCGGCAAAACCACCATCGGCATGTCGCTGCTGGGGCTTTTGCCGGAAAACGGTTACGTCCGGGGGGGGCAGATATTATTTGACGGCAAGGATCTGCTGGGGCTGTCAAGAAAAGAACTACAGGCGTTTCGATGGAAAAAAATATCCATGATTTTCCAGGCGGCGATGAACGCACTGAACCCGGTCCAGCGGGTGGGCGATCAGATTGCCGAAGCCATCCGGATTCATAACCCCGAATTGTCGGAGCCCCGGATCCGGGAGCAGGTAGCGGAACTCTACGACCTTGTGGATATTCCGGGAACCCGCATCCATGATTATCCGCATCAGTATTCCGGGGGAATGAAACAACGCGCCGTGATCGCCATGGCACTTTCCTGCCACCCCGACCTGATCATTGCGGACGAACCGACCACTGCACTGGACGTGATCGTTCAGGCCCAGATCCTTCATAAAATAAAAGAGATCCAGGAAAGACTGGGGATTGCCGCTATTTTTATTTCTCACGACATCGGGGTCGTGGCCGAAGTCTGCCATGACATCGCGGTCATGTACGCAGGGAAGATCATCGAATACGGGCAACGCGAAGAGGTTTTTGTCTCCCCGGTTCACCCTTACACCTCCATGCTTCTTTCCTCGTACCTGACCATTGACGGGGTTTTCGACCTCCACGCGGAAACAGTCGACCATGTCTGCACATTTTCATCCGAACGTTTGCCCGGCACTTGCGGGTATGCAGACAGTTGTCCATATGCTGATGACTTGTGCGCCTCAGAACAGCCCGGCTGGCGCGAAATATCACCAACCCACAAAGCTTTGTGCCGCAAAGCCTGCTGGTGACCACCTGCTCCACAGAAACGTCGCCACTGGGGCCGCCGCACCCCAGTGCGGCAACCACGCACCGCAGGTGCCAGGCGTTATTCCGGGCAAAAATTTTAACCACGGAAACACCCAAAACGCAAAATGCGCAATCAATAAAAACCAAGCACACTGCAATCACCCAAACAATCGGTACTATACCAATGGAAACCAAACCCGACCCAACGAACATTCTTAAAATGACCAACATCATCAAAACCTACCGCTCTCACCGCATCTCATTCAGAAAGCCGGAGCCCGGCGTTACCGCGGTAGATGATGTTTCCTTTCATATTGAAAAAGGCGAAGTCTTTGGCCTGGTCGGCGGCAGCGGCAGCGGCAAGACCACCCTTGCGCGGCTGCTTCTCAAGCTTGACAATTTCGACAGCGGAGAAATCCTCTTTGACGGTATGGACGTACGCCACCTGAAAGGGGCCGCTTTAAGATCATTCCGCCGGAAAATCCAGATGATCCCCCAAGACCCGTACCAGAGCCTCAACCCTTATTTTTCGATCTATGACACCATTGGCGAGCCATTGGTCATTCACAAAATCGGTGACGAGGAAACCCGTGCGGATATGATCAAAAAAGCCCTGGAGGCATCCGGGCTGATCCCGGCATCGGATTTCATCTTCCGCTATCCCCACCAGCTCTCCGGCGGGCAGCGCCAGCGGGCGGCCATTGCAAGGGCCATGGTCCTGGATCCCCTGTTCATCATTGCGGATGAGCCAACCTCCATGCTGGACGCCTCCATATCTTTTTCCATTTTCAAACTGCTGACCACAATCAAGCGGGAGCGGAATGTCACATTTCTCTTCATCACCCACGATCTTGCGGCGGCCCGGTTTTTCTGCGACCGTATCGCGGTCATCCACCACGGACGGATTGTCGAAACAGGCCCTACCAGGGAGGTGATCGAAAACCCGAAAGCGGATTACACCAGAACCCTGATTGACGCCCAGCCGCGTTTTACTTTCACAAGACCGGCATCAAAAGGAGTCGATACACCATGACATACCCCTTTATTATTTCCCTGCCGCATTGCGCAGGCCAGGTCCCCCGGGAGATTGCACCGCTGCTGAACCTTTCCCGGGAAGAAATCCTTGATTCCGTGGATCACGGGACCTTGGAAATTTTTTCAAAGCTTCCCGCATCCGAGGTCATGGTTGCAAAGTGGAACCGGATATTTTGCGATCTGAACCGCAACCCGGACAGCAGGGGGTCAAAAGGGGTGATAGCCCGCACCGACTACGACGGGCGGGAAATTTTCAAGCCGGGGATGTACCCGGACGAACGAACCATTAAGCGGTATCTTGACCTGTACTACCATCCGTATCATGAAAAACTGGCAAACGCCCTGCGCGATACGACAATAAAGGGATTGTTCGACTGTCATTCCCTCAACGGTACCGCACACGTGGACGCGCCGGATGCGGGACAAACACGAAAAGACGTGGTTATCAGCAACAATGCCGACGAAAACGGCAAGCGAAACCCGGCGCTGGGAGATCCGACCTGCCCGGTCCGGATTCTTGAATTAGTAAAAAACGCTTTTTACCGGGCTGGCTTTTCCGTAGCGATAAACCAACCGTACACAGGGGGGTTCATAACGGTTCATTACGGCAGAAAACTGGTCGAAAGAGGCGGGTTTGCCCTCCAGATCGAAATGAATCAGGATCTTTATGCAGACCCCCGGTATTCCCTGCCCGATTCGGAAAAGGTGAAAAATATCGCTGGAAAAGTTCGTGAGGTGTTTGATGAAGTCGCCCGGAACGTAGTTGGTCTTTTATAATATCTTGATATTATTCTTTTTATTTTTTACTATAAATTTTAATATCGCCTGCCTGCGCCGTTCGTGCGCACTATCCTAAACTTT
>SLIE01000168.1 GCA_007135795.1 Desulfobacterales bacterium | reverse complement strand
CTGCCGCGCGATTCCCGCTCGAACCGGTCGGCGCTGGAAAAAATTCTCGTTACGGGGCAGCAGGGAGATCTCGTACAAATCGGGGAGTTGGGGTCTTTTGAAACGACCCTGTATGACCGGACGATATATCACAAGAACCTTGAACGCGTTGTGTATGTGATGGGCGAAATGGCCGGAAAAGGGCCGACCTATGCCATACTCAATCTCAAATCTCATTTCCGGGAAAATCCCTTGCCGGACGGCATATCCATAAACTGGCGCGGTGAGGGGGAGTGGAAAATTACGGTCGACGTGTTTCGGGACCTCGGAATCGCCTTTGGCGCAGCGCTTATCGGCATTTACGCCCTCCTTGTCTACCAGTGCGCGTCTTACCTGATTCCCGTGGTGATCATGATGTCGATTCCGCTTACCATGATTGGAATCATGCCCGGCTTCTGGTTGCTCAATGTTCTGGTGAACCGTCCGGTTGGCGGGTACGACAATCCTGTATTTTTTACTGCAACGGCCATGATCGGAATGATTGCACTCGCCGGCATCGTCGTCAGAAACGCCCTGGTCCTGATCAATTTCATCCAAACCTCGCAGGAGCACCGTGGGATTTCCCTTAAAGACGCCGTGCTCGAATCCGGCGCAGTCAGAATGCGCCCTATTCTTCTCACGGCAGCAACCACCATGCTGGGTGCCTGGCCCATCACCCTGGACCCGATTTTCAGCGGTTTGGCCTGGGCGCTTATTTTTGGACTTTTTGTATCCACGGCGTTTACTTTGCTGGTGGTACCGGTGGTTTACTATCTTTTATATGGTGATAAATCGGAAAATGGGGATAATGCGCCGCCCGACAAACCGAAAGCCGGAAAGATCAGAAGTGAAGGCACAGTAACTTCGTAAGACCGTCAAAATTAAAAGAAAAAGGACTATAAGGTTAACGCCATTGGATGGGCTCTTGAAAAATCCGTCTGTTTCTTTTAAGACATGCAGAATCGTATTTTTTTGCAGATATAAAATGACTAAAGGAGATAATCATGGATTTCACATGGGCCTTGACCGACAGATACAAAGGGTATACACGGGATCTTGATAAAACCCGCTCGCCAACAGAAACCATACAGGATGTAAAAGCACGGTTCGACTCACTCGATCTCGATATTCTTTCGGAAATTGTTCGAATTGACAACGGCAGGCTTGATATTCCCGTTTTTTTCAGCGTGTGCGGTGCGGATGCCTACCGCCTGACCGGCACACGAAAACAGATGGGAAAAGGGGCGACACCAGAACAGGCTGAAGCCAGTGCGCTGATGGAACTGGTGGAGCGTTTCAGCTTTTATGCGTTTTATCACAAAGCGGAGAATTTCACGCACACGCCATACAACCAGCTGAAAAATGAACATGTCATGCCGCTTGAGATGATCGCCCGGAGTGTGGATGACGACTCGAATGACAGGGATGTCGCCCTTGCATTTTTAGCCGAACTGCCGATGAAATGGGCCCGGGCATTCAACATGACCCGAAACGAGCCCCTGCTGGTACCCTTCGACTGGTTTTTCGCCATTAACGAATTTAACGGCACGTCTTCCGGAAATTGCCTCGAAGAAGCTCTTTGCCAGGGAATATGCGAAATTATTGAAAGACACGTCTGCGACGTTGTGAGCCGGAAAAATCTTCCGGTCGACGGCATCGACCCGGATACGGCGGATGATGATATCGTTACCGGATTGATCGGTAAATACCGGCGCAACCATATCGATTTGTATGTCTCCGATTTTTCACTCGACACGGGAATTCCGACAGTGGGTGTGCTGGCCCATGATCTGGCAACGTTTCCAGAAAAAAGCGAACTGGTCTGGACCGCCGGCACCATGACCTCCCCGCAGAAAGCCTTCAACCGGGCCCTGACCGAAGTCGCCCAGCTCGCCGGCGATTTCAATACCGGCGCCAACTTCGTGGCAAGCGGGCTCCCCAAGTACCGGACGATGGAAGAGGCCCGTTACATCACCCACCCGGAAAAACATATATCCATTCATGATTTACCTGACGTCTCCCATGACAACATAAAAGTGGAAGTGGAGAGACTGATCCAGGTTACAGCCGGTAACGGTCTGGACGTGATTGCCGTCAATACCACGCACCAGGATTTACAGGTACCGGCCCTTTACACCATGATGCCGGGAACCCGGTTCCGGGAAAGGGCGGCAGCCGGTAACGTGGGGCTTTTTACGGCCAAGCATGTGGCAGGCAAGTTCTCCCCGGAAGAAGCCGTATCCCGACTCCTTGAATTCGACAAGCGTCTCCCCGAAAAATACTATATTCAATTCTACATCGGCCAATCCCACCTGGCGATGGATGATCCGGAAACAGCGCTCGGTTATTTCCGGCGCGCCATGGAACTCGATCCCGACGAACAGGACCTGCCCAGCATTTATTCCTACATGGCCGTCTGTCTGAAGAGTATGGGATGCTATACGGACGCGCTCGACATTCTGAAAAAAGCCGAAGCTCTGGACAACGAGCGGACCGATGTGTACAACCTGGCCGGATATTGCCATTTTAAACTGAAGGCTCATGAAAAAGCGATACGGGCTTTTGAGCAGGCAATCCGGCTTAATCCCTCATCCGCAATCGATTATGCCAATATGGCCACCAATTATCGTGAACTCGGGGATACGCGAAAGGCAATAGAATATTACCGAACGGCGCTGGACATAGACCCCCGGATTGAATTTGCAAGGGAAAATCTGGAGAGGCTTGTTTCCTGAATCAATCAACCTGACCGGATACTTCAATGATAACGGACTGTTCCGGTCAGGTTATATACCTTCCGGGTACGGGGGTTACCCGGGGCATTGGACCCAAGGGATTTTTATCAACCAGGAGCCTGCATCCGTAGGTTTCTTCCAAAGTATTGTAAGAGAGCACATCCCGCGGAGAACCATATGCTACAAGCTTCCCCTTGTTCAACAACATGAGGGAGTCCGCGTACATGGCCCCCAGGTTGATATCATGAGAGACCATCACCACGGTGACCTGTTTTTCGATCTTCATTTTTTCCATCAGGTCCATAACTTTCAACTGATGTGCGATATCCAGGGCCGCCGTGGGTTCGTCCAGCAGCATGATCTCAGGCTCTTGGCAAATGGCACGGGCAATAAAAACCCGTTGGCGCTCCCCACCGCTCAACTGGTCGATCCGACGGTTTGCCAGGTGATCGACCTCGGTAAAGACCATTGCTTGCCTGGCAAGTTCCCTATCCCTTTCAGATTCCAATCCGAAGGTGCCCAAATGGGGCGCCCTTCCGAAAAGAACGGCATCCGACACGAGAAACGGAAAAGCCACGGTCGATTGCTGAGAAACGTATGCAATACGCCTGGCAATGGCTTTTCGGGAATATGACCGCAATGATTGGCCCATAATATTGACAATGCCATGATCATAATGGATCAGCCCGGCAATGGTTTTTACAAGGGTTGTTTTTCCGGAACCATTGGGACCGATTATGACAAAGAACCTGGCGCTTTCAATTGAAAACGAAAGATCTTTAAGAACATCAGTACCATCCGGATAGGAATACGACAGATTTTCAATGGAGATTGCAGCAATTTTCATGAAGACCGCCTCAACAGGTAAATGAAAAGCGGTGCGCCAACCATTGCCGTGATGACCCCCACCGGCAACTCACCATGACGGGGCAGAATTCTTGCCAACAGGTCGCATAACACCAGGTAGGCAGCACCGCCTAAGATACATGCCGGGACGAGTTCCCGGTGATCCGACCCTAAAAGCAGACGCAGCATATGCGGCACCACCAGCCCCACAAATGCGATCAATCCCACCTGGGCCACCGTCATGCTGACCATAAAAGAAGTCAGCACCAGCAACCCGATTGTCGTCAGTTTTACATTGACGCCCATGGAATGCGCCATTTCCTGCCCCATCAGCAAAAGATTCATGGAATGCGAAATCCAGAAGACCACCATGAAACACGGCAACACAATAAGCGCAAGGTAAAAAACATCACCCGGTCCGGAAGACGCAAGATCCCCCATAAGCCAGAACATGATATTGTGCAACCGGGTATCCATTGACAGGGATATCAGAAACATGATAACCGCACTGCAAAAAGCATTGACCATAACGCCTGACAGCAGCAGCGATTCTTTTTTTAAAAGTGCAGGCCCGGAAGCAATTCCCAAAACGAGGAAAAGGGTTGTCATGCCACCGGCAAACGCCAGCACGCCAGAGCCTAAAAAGCCGGTCAACCCGAGCATTATGCCGATGATTGCGCCAATGGCCGCTCCGCCCGATATGCCCAGGATATACGGTTCAGCCAGGGGATTTCTCAAAATAGCCTGGAACACGAGACCCCCAAGGGATAAAACCGCCCCTACGACAGCCGCAAGCATTACCCTGGGAAACCGGATTTTCCAGATAATGGCATGGGCAGGAGAGGAAGGGTCGTTTATGGCCGTTATGGTTTCTAAAATCGCGGACCATCCTGCTCCGGATGACCCCATTGAAACCCCCAGTAACATTACCACAAGCAACAAGGCGAAAGAGATTCCGGTAACCAGGGTGATTCGTTTGACAATCACAGGTATCATGTATTTATTTCAAGGACATATTGAAAAGCTGCGGCTTTCCCAGTATCAATGTCCACTGCCTTTACTCTTCTGAAGGTAAAAAATAACTTGTAAAACAAAGTATTATTGAACGCATTGACAAATTCATTCAAACAATTGCGGGTGAAGCAGTTTTGCCAGTTCCTCCAGTCCATCCACAAGTCTGGGCGAAGGGCGATCATAGAGATCCGAGTTGACCATGTGTATGCGATCTTCACGCACAGCAGGCAAATTTTCCCATTGCCGCCACTCCCT
>SLIE01000508.1 GCA_007135795.1 Desulfobacterales bacterium | reverse complement strand
GATCAGGATGACGATAATAACAAGATCAATTGCCAGATTAAGTGTATGGTTCATCTCAATCATTGCTGCTTCATCTCCGGTTTTTTTCTTTAAACAGCCTGAGCATTCTGTCCGTAATGACAAAGCCGCCAACAACGTTGAAAATTGCGGCAATAATGGCGATTGCGCCTAAAATTTTTTCAAGGCCGGTCGTCGGAACCGTAAAAATCAGCAATCCCCCAAGCACTGTCACCGCGGAGATGGCATTGGTCATCGACATTAAAGGGGTATGTAAAAGGGATGGCACCCTGGAGATGAGCAGGTAGCCGATACCAAATGAAATGCCAAACACGATGCCCAGCAAGAGAAGATTCCCCATGATCACACTCCCCGGACGGCTTTGCAAAACGCTCAAGAACAAGGCTTGCGCAATACCAAAATGCACAGAAATTCAAGCACGTGTGAAATTCCAGGGGATTTGCGCGCAAGCGCAGGTATTGGTTTTTACATCGCCATCATATTGTTATACGTTGTTTCAACTGATTCATTGCTTTAAGTGTGCCGCCATGTACAATTTTTCCTTGATTGGTGACCAATGAACTGTTTACGATCTCATCACTTAAATCAAATTTATCAATGCCGTTTTTACATAAATTTTCTATGTAATAGTACATATTATGCGCATACAACCAGCTTGCATGCACTGCCACCCGCCCCGGAATATTCTGGGTGCCGCAGATGTAAACGCCGCCCTGTTGAACAACCTGGCCGGGCGTTGTGATCTCGCAATTTCCCCCCTGGTCGATGGAGATATCCATAATCACGGAACCATATTTCATTGTCCCGACCATATCCCCTGTAATCAATATGGGTGAGACTTCCCCAGGAACAAGCGCGCTTAAAATCACTATGTCCATTTCACGCAGTAGCGGGGCGATGAGATGACGTTCTTTGTTCAGCCAGGTTTCATCCAGCGCTTTTGCATACCCCCCTGCGCCCACAGCCAATTCCTGGGGAATATCAAACTCGAGGATCCTTGCGCCCAGGCTCTGAGATTGTGTGCAGGCTTCTTTACGGATATCGAGCGCTTTTACCACCCCGCCAAGCCTTTTGCCCGTCGCTATCGCCTGAAGCCCCACGACACCCGTCCCGATCACCAGAATATTGGCAGGCGGTATCGTTCCAATGGCTGTACCGTACATCGGAATAAATTTTGGCATGTAATCAGCGGCAAGCAGGATCGCTTTATATCCGGTAATCATGCTCATCGAGGTAAGCGCATCCATTCTTTGTGCCCTGGAGATGCGTGGTATTCCGTCCATCGTAAAGGATGTAATGTTTTTATCCCTCAATTTTCTGATTATATCATGATTGCTCGGGGTGGCAGGATGCAGAAAGGTAATCAATGTGCTGTTGTTTGGAAGTAAATCCGCTTCATGGAGATTGAGCGCTTCATTGAAATAGGGTTGTTTGACCTTCAGGACAATATCAGATGATGCAAACACCACTTTTGCGTCAGGCATGATATTTGCGCCGGCATTTGCGTATTCATTATCTTCCACCCCTATTCCCCTGCCCGCGGAGGATTCCACATTTACGGCAAAACCCATTTCAATGTATTTCGATACCGTTTCCGGAATGGCTGCAACACGGGCTTCTTCGGGAAGAATCTCTTTGGGTATTCCAATAATCATGATTAGATCCTCTAAGCTTAATTAACGCTTGATTTGTAGATCTGTAAACGCTTTTACACGAAGTATTAAGTAAAATCCATATGCTATTTTTTGTCAAATCTTTATCAATCTGCTCATTTGAGTCTACGAGACTGCCGATCATAAAATTTTCATGAGTCGGTGATGAATATAAAGTAATCACCATTGGCGCCGTGGGAAAAGATTGCTTCCATGGGCCATGGCTTTTTCGGTTATAAATAGTTATCGTCCCGGCACTTTTCCGCCTGCCATATCGAGTCGACCTCTTTGCACGGTGTAAGCTTAAAAATTGCATTTGTATAGGACTACGTTATATTTCTATAATAATAGCACTATTGGCGACTATTTCGAGGCTATCATGATTCCGTGATAGCTTTCCCGACCATAACATCCACATTTAATGCTGAGCGACTCTCGATGCTTGACAATGATTCTCCGATCCATTGAAGTGCTCTATTATACCATTCTTTAAAGGGCTTGCTATGAAATCAGGCTATCCGGAAATTGCGAAATCCGCCTTGAAAACATCGATGGATTACCATCTCCGCTGCTCCCTGTGCAAGGAACCCTCTTCAAAAGAATGCCGGGATCTTTTTCTGGCGACGGCATTTTCTTTGCGCGACAGGATGACGGAAAAGATCCTGCAGACGGAACGCAGATATCAAAAGACAAAAGCCAAGCGAGTCTATTACCTGTCTTTGGAGTTTCTGATTGGGAGATTGCTGGGCAATACGCTTTACAACCTCGGCATGTACCCTGTCTGCAAAGCGCTTTTGATGGACGCGGGGGTCGATATTGAAGAAATCCGGGAGCAGGAAAATGATCCAGGTTTGGGAAATGGCGGTCTGGGGCGCTTGGCCGCATGTTTTCTCGATTCCATGGCAACACTTGACATTTCCGGTTTCGGCTATGGAATCCATTACGAATACGGCCTTTTCAAACA
Organism: Desulfobacterales bacterium; assembly: GCA_007135795.1. GTDB lineage: Bacteria > Desulfobacterota > Desulfobacteria > Desulfobacterales > Desulfosalsimonadaceae > B1SED10-16. The sequence continues at coordinate 2,241 of SLIE01000508.1, read as the reverse complement.
GGAAATCGATAATGGCTACCAGCGGGAAAAGCCGGATAACTGGCTGGCTGATTTCAATCCCTGGGAGATCAAGCGGACTGATGAAAAATGTATCATTCCTCTTTATGGCCGGATAGAACATTTTCGGGATCGCGCCGGCGACTATAACCCCATGTGGCTCGACTGGAAAGTCATCACAGGTATCCCCTTCGACATTCCCGTTGTCGGGTATGGGGGAAAAACAGCAAACTGGTTGCGACTCTACGGCGCAGGCTCTTCCGCGGACTTCGACATCAAGATCTTTAATGAAGGTGATTATTTCCGTGCGGTGGAACAGAAGGTCTCTTCCGAGACCATCACCAAAATGCTTTACCCGCTCGATACCATTAAGAGCGGGAGGGAACTTCGCCTGGTGCAGGAATATTTCCTGGTTGCCTGTGCCTTGCGCGATATTATCCGTCGCTATCTAAAACATCATGAGAATTTCGACCTCTTCCCTAACCAGGTCGCCATTCAAATGAACGACACCCACCCCTCCCTGGCAGTTGCAGAGTTGATGCGGCTTTTCATAGATGAACATGCCCTGCCCTGGGAGCACGCCTGGGATTTAACCCGAAAAACATTGGCCTACACAAACCATACGGTTCTATCCGAAGCCCTGGAGCAATGGCCGGTCCCTCTTCTTGAACATGTCATTCCCCGGCATCTTCAGATCATTTATGAAATTAACCAGCGATTTCTTCAGGAGGTATCCGTTGCTCACTCCGGCAACCCCGATCTTCTCCGACAAATGTCGATTATTGAAGAGGGCGACACCAAGCTTGTCAGGATGGCTCACCTGGCCGTGGTTGGATCTCACTCCGTCAACGGGGTTTCCGCCCTGCACACGGAATTATTGAAAAAAAACAATTTTTCGAATTTTCATGCCCTCTGGCCGGAACGATTCGTCAATGTCACCAACGGCATCACCCAGCGACGCTGGCTGCTGGAAGCGAACCCTCGTCTTGCGGGACTTATCACGGAAACCATTGGGGACGCCTGGATTACCGATCTCAGTCAGCTTCGACTGTTGGAACCTTATGCCGATCAGGAGAGTTTCAAGGATTCGTTTCGCAAAATCAAACGGGCGAACAAGGAAACCCTGGCTGACATTATCGCTAAAACCGTGTGGACTTCCGTTGATCCTGACACCTTGTTCGACGTTCATGTCAAGCGGATTCATGAATACAAGCGCCAACTCCTGAAGATTATGCAGGTCATATACCAATATCTGCGGATCACCCGGGAAGGGAAGATGCCCACGGTCTCCCAAACCTTTATCTTTGCCGGCAAGGCCGCACCGGGATATTGGGTTGCCCAGCAGATAATCAAATTGATCCATAACGTGGGTCGGATCATTAATCAGGATAAAACCATCGGGGATGCCCTGAAAGTCATTTTTCTCCCGGATTACCGTGTTTCTCTGGCTGAAAAAGTTATTCCGGCAGCGGATTTGAGCCAGCAGATATCTATGGCCGGCATGGAAGCTTCCGGAACGGGGAATATGAAATTCATGCTCAACGGCGCTTTGACCGTGGGAACGCTGGACGGCGCCAATGTCGAGATGCTCGAGGAAGCGGGCAAGGATAATATTTTTATTTTCGGGCTGAGGGCAGAAGAAATTACGGCCATGATAAAAGAAAACACCTACCATCCAAGCCAATACTATCACCGCTTCCCGGAAATCCGTATGGTTATGGATACCTTTCGCGATGATCTTTTCTGCCCGTCCGAACCAAGACTTTTTCAGTGGATTTTCGATCGCGTGATGAATAACAATGATCCTTATTTCCTTTTGCCGGATTTTCTTTCGTACATCGGGATTCAAAGTAAAATCATGGCGGAATACCAGGACCCGGCTTCCTGGACGAAAAAGGCGATTCTAAACGTTGCCCGGTCCGGAAAATTTTCCAGCGACAGGGCTGTTTCCGATTATGTCCGCCTTATCTGGAATAAAACCCCGTGAAATGAGAGTCATGAAAGCAAAGATTCTAATTGTTGATGATTCCCCGGAAATCAGGGTATTGCTCGCTCGGTTTCTCAGCAAAGCCGGTTACGACATTACAGAGGCTCAAAATGGCGAGGAAGCCCTGGTTCGATTGCGCGAATCGATGCCCGACCTTATTCTCCTTGACATCATCATGCCGGATATCGATGGGTTCGAGGTGTGCGAAAAGATCAAAACCGATCCTGAATTCAAGGATATACCGGTTATTTTTCTGT
>SLIE01000486.1 GCA_007135795.1 Desulfobacterales bacterium | reverse complement strand
GCAAAACGCACCCGGTTTTCGCCCCCCTGGCCAATGGTCACGGCCATGGCTTCGGGTTCGTTCAAGTCCTTTTTAATTGCGGCGTTGGCCGCCAGTGCGTCCATGCCCCAGATGCCTTCAGCGGAGCGGAACTCAATCTTGTCGTCGCTGATCCACAGGTAAACCGGCGATTCAGCCCGGCCCGTAATGATGATGCCGTCATAACCCGCGTACTTGATCTCGGGACCGAAGCGGCCGCCAAAGTAAGAATCGAGAAAAGTGCCGGTCAGCGGGCTTTTGGTAACCACGCATGCGCGCATAGCCGGTGCCGCAGTGGCTGTGAGCGGACCGGTCATGAACATCAGGGGACAATCTGGAGAAAACGGGTCCAGGCCCGCCGGGGTCAGGTCATGGAGCATTTTTGCCCCGAACCCTTTTCCCCCCACGAAATCGGTTTGCATCCTTTCCGGGATATCCGTTACCCGAAAACTCAATTCGGTCAAATCGATCCAGAGTAATTTTTCCATATAACTTGTCGTCATGATCCCCCCTCCCCTGTTTCGGCACTAACTCTTGACCAGGCGAGTTCAAGTGCCCCGGTCGGGCAAGCGGCCACACAGCCGGGATCGCCCCCGCAAAGATCACATTTGACCGATTTTTTAAGCCCCGGGTCCACCCCCACAACGTGCAGCGGGCAATACCGATGGCAAAGGTTGCACCCAATGCATGTTTCTTGGTCCACCACCAATGCACCGGTTGATGAATCGCGAACGATGGCGCTGACCGGGCAGACATTGGCGCAATACGCATTTTCGCACTGGTTGCAGACGATTGGAAAGTGATAGAGATTTTCGCTCCCGTGGGCTACTTGCAGGAGCGCCCGGTGCGGGTTGTAAGCACCAAACAGGCGCTCGGAACATGCCAGTTGACACAATCCGCACCCGGTACACCGATCGAAATGGGTCTTGATGAAAGATCTTTCTGTAATGCAGCTCAAAGCAAACCTCTGTATTGGATCGAATTTATTCCGGGCACAGCTGTGAGACCGGCCGGAAGATGCCGGGGAGAAACTTTTTTAAAGGCGCCCCCCGGCGTTATTCTCATTCAGCTTTAAAACAATTATTTGAACCAGCGTGGCGTGATGAATTTGAAATCCATGTACGGCTTCACCGGGGGATCGGTAAAAATGGTCACCAGCTCGCCATCCTGGACCTGGTAATGACCAAAAGGAACATCCCCGCCACCACGCATGACATTATCCTCATCCCACTTCCACCAACCGGTTTCGCCCTTGTACCCATGGGTTGAGATATAGTCCGTTACTGCCTTGTGATCTTTTTCATCACCCACGGCCTCAACAGCCGTGGCCCAGGCTTTCACGCCACTGTACGCAGCCCAGGAACCGGCCTGGGGCTGATGTTTCCACAGCTCTACGAATCTTTCCACCCAGGCCTGTGCCTCGGGCGTCGGGGCAATCGGTGTGGGCATCGCCGTCGGAACTTGACCGATGAGACCGTCGGCTTCCTTGCCCATTGTCTGCACCACTTCACGCGGAACGATGGAATAGCCATAGCTCAGGATTGAATTGGTCGGCCTTTGCATGAACTGACGGAAAAAAGTGATCACTTCCTGGGCGCTAACGATTTCCACATGGATGATGGCGGGCTGGATCCTGCGGATACGGGTCATGACAGAACGCCATTCGCGTGTGCCGTACGGGACCACTTCGCGCAATGCCACGTCCCATCCTTCATTCCTGAAATTTTCTTCCAAGGTATCGCCCACACCCATCCCCCAGGAATCATCCGCATTGATGATAACGACCTTTTTATTGGGGTACTCATGGGGAAGGGCCATCAGCACGTTGAACATGCTGGTCGCCTGGTTGATATCGGTATCGGTCAGCTGAAAAATATTGGAATACTCTTCAGGGTTTTCCCTGAACACGTCCACTGCGGCCTGGGAACCATCATCGGCGAAAAAAGGTGCCGTGTATTTTCCATACGCCCGAACGTCCTGGCCCCATCCAGCCCAACCGGCATGCACGGAATCGACTTTTCTATTTCCGACCAGGTAATCGGCCCCCTGCATGACACGCTCAGGGGCAAATTCCTGGGTGTCAAAGCGGACAGTTTCAAGCTGTTTACCCAAGAGGCCGCCGGACGCATTGATTTCATCAATGGCCATTTTGATTCCCTTCCAGTAATTATCACCCGTGTCCGTATAAGGACCGGTCATGGCCAGGGGAACACCGACTTTTATGGTATCGGCGGCTGCGACTGGGCCGGCAAATGAAAATAATATGGCGATTGCCAACGTTATCAGACAAAACTTTTTCACTCTTTTTCCTCCTTGTTATAATAAATGTTGATGCACTCGTAAAAAGTCGGGATCAGACGACTTTGTAAAAAGTTCAAGATCAATGATTGCGAAATCTCTAATAATGCAGATTACTTAAGTGTACGTGTATGTGTACAAGGCGTAAGCCGCAAATTCTGAGAGACTGGGCGTAACGAAGATACTGGACGTTACGATTTGGCTTTATCAGCCTGACGGCGACCGGGAATCAGCAGGGTTTTTCCCGGGTATAAAACGGCGAACCAAACCGATGATGCCATCTGGCAGCAACAGCACAAGGACAACCACCATTGCCCCCAGTATGAGCGGACGGTAAGGGCCAAGGGGCGCAAGCATCTCGTTTGCAGTTACGGTAATGATGGCGCCGAGAATGGCGCCGGGAAACTTTCCGATGCCGCCTATAACGAGCATAATCATGAGCATCACAAACAGATCGATGCCGAGCATGCGCGTGGAGAGCATACCGACGTAATGGCCGTAAAACGCCCCCGCCAGGCCGGTAAGGAAACTTGTCAGTGCAAACACGACCAGTTTGTGCCTGAAGGCACTCACCCCCAGGCTGGCGGCAAAGTCCTTCGAATCTTTGATCGCCAGGAAAGCCGTGCCCCAGAAAGAACGGATCACCAGCATGATGATGATCGAACAGACCACGGCAAGCAACAGGGCAGCGTAAAATACGGCGATTTTATTATCCGCGCTGAATACGATACCGAAAAGTTCCATTGGCGGAATCGTCATAATCCCCTGGGAACCGCCGGTCCCAATGGCACGCCCCATGCCGCTTTTCAGGAAAGGCTCGAGGATCATGTGAACCGCAAAGGTCACCAGGGCGATATACGCCCCCTTGAGCCGCAAACACGGCAGACCGACCAGTATCCCGCAGGCCGCCGCCACCATGCCGGCCAGAAACATGGCTGCCACGGGATTGATACCGAACTGAATGGAAAAAATGGCCGAGGCATAGGCGCCAATGACAAAAAATGCCACTTGCCCGAAAGAAAAAATCCCGGCAAATCCCATAATGAGATCCCAGCACGAAGCCACTATGGCCCATATCAGACACATGATCAAAATATGCATCAGGTGATCAGAGCCACCCACAAACAGGGGCATAATCGCCATGACGCCAAAAATCACCGCCATAAATGCGCTCATGCTTTTCCAGTTCATATTCATCATCGTGATACTTCCTTAAAAATTTCGGGAATCAGTAAAAAACGGCTACAAATGGCAGTTTGCCATCAGCCCCACTTGCCCATAAGCCCCTGGGGACGTATCGCCAGGGTGGCAAGGAGCACGGCAAAAAGCGCAAAAAGCACCCAGCTCATGCCGAACCAATAACCCACAAATGCTTCGAGCATTCCAAGTAAAAATGCCGCATACAGGCTTCCGCGAATGGAGCCCATGCCGCCGAATGCGGTAATAACCCACGATTTGACCAGGATATCCCAGCCACCCATGGGAGATACAAAATATTTCTGCGCCAACAGTATGCCGCCGATTCCCACCATGACCGTGGAGATCCCGAACGTGGCGGCGAATATCTTGTCTTTCGGTATGCCGACGATTTTAGCGCCATTCGGGTTCTGGGCCACTGCCCGGACCGCCATTCCGGTGCGTGTGTTGTTCAAAATCCATCGGAAGGCGAGAATCCCGGAAATTGACAAGACAAAGATCATCATGTCCTGCTTGGTGATATAAACCTCGCCCAACACAATGACCCCTTCCATAATCGGCGGAAGCGATTTCATGCGGGGGCCGAAAAGCACCTGAAACCCGTTATCCATGAACAGTGCCAATCCCAGGGTGATCATCATGACCTTGACTTCCCAGTCCGATCGCCTGCGCAGGGGCGCAATAATGGCTTTTTCCGTCAAATAACCAAAAACCATCAGAAGTGGTACCGCAAGGGCAAAAACCATTGCATATCCACCTCGCAGACCGATGGCCACCATGAAAATCCAGGCGATGTAACCTCCCAGGCTGTAAAAGGAGCCATAGGCGAAATTAAAAGCCCTGCTCACTCCGTAAATCAGTGTCAGGCCAACGGCCATCAGCGCGTAGACGGAACCAATCGTCAATCCGCTTATAAAAATATCCAAATATTCATAAATCATGTTGGTTTCTCTTGCTTCGCCTACATTCCAAGAAAGATTTCCTTCAGGTGCTCGTTTCCAGCCGCGGCTTCGGCATTACCTTCAAATGTGACGCACCCTTCTTCGAGCACATAGATCCGGTCCGCCAGGTCAGCAATCTGGGGGATGTTTTGTTCCACCAGAAGGATCGACTTACCCTGGCGATTTATTTCCTTGATGATATTGAAGACTTCCGTGCGCAAATTTGGCTGCAATCCCAGAGACGGCTCATCGATGCACATGAAATCCGCATTCGACATCAATCCCCGTGCAATGGCCAGCATGCGCGCCTCCCCACCGCTCAATGTGGACGCCAGCTGCTTTTTACGCGAGGCCAGACGTGGAAAAAGTTCATACACTTTCGCGAAATTCTTCTTTTCCGCCTTGCGTGCGTTTTTGGAATAAGCCCCCAGTTTGAGGTTTT